>JADGEY010000022.1 GCA_016744185.1 Emcibacteraceae bacterium
ATACTAATAAGCATGATAAAAATATGATTAGTGATAAAGTTAATAATAAGGTCGATTTGGATATTGTGCATGATGATTTAACTATTATATATAATGAAAATTATAATGAAGAAAAAAGATTTAAACGATTTTTTAATTCAGTCACAACTTTTTTTAAATTGGATAAGAGTTGTGAAATATACCATTTTCACGACCCTGACTTACTTATTACAGCTTTTTTTCTAAAGATTTCAGGTAAGAAGGTTATCTATGATGTTCATGAAAATTATATTCATACAATAGAAGAAAAAGACTATATCCCAAAATATTTACGGAAGAGCGTTGCCTGGGTTTTTAAAATATTAGAAAACTTTGTTGCAAAGAGATTAGACGCGATTGTATGTGCGACACCTAAGATAACAGAACGTTTTACCGCTCTTGGTCTTGAAAATGTTTATACTCTTAATAATTTCCCTTTTAAAGATGAGTTGCTTATAGAAGATAAGGCCTTAAATGCGAATGCTAAAAATGTTATTATTTATACTGGCGGAATAACGAAGAAGAGAGGTATCTCTATACTTGTTAAGGCGTTAGCTGTTGTTAATAAAGATACCCCATGTAAGCTTGTAATGGCAGGGCCAATTTATCCTACTGTGTATGAAGATGAATTGAGTAATATTGAGGGATGGGAGTTTGTTGATCATAAAGGTCTTCTAAGCCGAAGCGATATGGCAAAAGAATTATCCTTAGCAATGGCAGGGCTTGTTTTATTTCTTCCAGAGAAGAATCATATTGACGCGCAACCTAATAAATTATTTGAGTATATGTCAGCGAAACTCCCTATTATTTGTTCTCATTTCCCGCTTTGGGAAGATGTTGTTGTACGTAATAAAATTGGATTAAGTGCGGATCCGACTGATTCTTCTGCTGTAGCTAAGGTGATTAAAGGTATTTTGCTAGAAAAAAAAGATGTGCTGATGGCTATGGGTGAAAAAGGGCATTATTTAATTGAAACAAAATATAACTGGGATATTGAAGAGAAATTATTAATTTCAATTTACAAAAAATTGGAGAGTAGTGGTAAATGAATAGTACAGAATTTATAGAACTTCAAAAAAAAACGGGCTTGGAATTCGTAACTACGGGGTCTATTCATTGGATGAGTGCAAATAAAAATTATGCTGTAGCTTCTCCTGCACTAGAAGTTTCAAGACCTGCGCTGGAGGATTTGAAACAAATTCTATCTAAAAAAAATATCTGGTTTGTTAATTTTATTTCTGAATTTACAGAGAATAATACAAATGAATATTCTTTTACTGGTAGTAAATATAAATTAGAGAATTTTAGTAGTAAAATTAGAAACCAAATTCGAAAATCACTTAAGACCTGCGAAATAAAGATTCCTAGTACTGAGGAGATTGTGAAACAAGGTATTATAATTAATAGGGAGACGTTGGGTCTTCATAATAGAACGGTTGTTTATTTGACAGATGAAGGTCTCTGGAAGAAGTATGTGAAGGCTTTGATGTCTTCTAAAGATGTATATGTTTATGGTGCGTACGTAGAAGGTAAATTGGCAGCTTATACTTTCTTTATTAAAGTTAATGATAAATATTATATTTATCATCCGTTTTCATCTAGAACATACTCTAAATTTGCTCCGATGAATGGTTTGTTATTTACGGCGATTAATGATTTTATAAAGAATGATCCCACAGGGGTTACTGTAAGTTATGGGCTTGCGTCTTTTTTCTCTATGCAGAGTTTAGATAAATTTAAAAAAGGTATGTTATTTAAGGAAGAACCGGTAAGTAGAATAACGGTGATTGATGCTAGGTTATCTATGTTTTTTAACAGATATATCAATAAAATATTTTTTGTATTGTCAAAAATAAAGTTTATTGGTCCAGCTTATAGTAAGTATAACGTTATTTATAAGTCGTCATTATTATTTAGAGATTATAAAAAGAATTTATGATGGTTTTGCCGCGATACGATGTTGAGATTAAAGGCTTAAGTTTTTTTAATTTTTGGCAACATAAGATGAATAGTGCAGTGAATGAATTTCAATATGATTCAGGAACTAGTGCGCTAATTGAAATTATTAAATCACTTGATTTGCCTAAAGAGGCTATCATAGGCGTGCCACTTTATGCGTGTTCAGCAGTATGGGACGCGGTTTACCAAACAGGTTTTGAGATTAAATTTATTGATATTGCTATCTCTGCGAAGGGTTATGATTATAATATTACTGACTTTAATAATATTGATGTGCTGATCTTTATTCATTATTTTGGTCAGTATCATTCAAATGTCTCAGAAATTAAGGAAAAATATAGAAATATAATTTTAATTGATGATCTAACGCACATGAATTTTTTGCACGATGGAAGAAACGCAGCTGTAGATGCTGCAATATACAGCTTTAATTTTCATAAGCCTATTGTTGCAGGGGCAGGCGGTCTAGGGGTGATGTATAATAATTTATATTTAGAAGGGCTTAAACAGGGGTATTCTAAACTTGTCTCCCCTCGTTTTTTTATAAGTTTGAAGAGGTATGTAAAAACTTACCTTAAGAATTTTTCATATAATAGGTTTATATATTCAATTTTATACCCATTTCTATTAAAGAGGCAAGGTTTTGTAGCCCCAACTATGGCTATACGACCTATACCCTGTAGGAACTATCATTTTTTTAAAGGCATAATCGCGAACCAGGCTAAAACATATAAATTTGATGATGAATTAGTTAGTAATTATTTGAAAATTCCAATAAAGTTTAGATTGTCGATAAGTAGTAGTGTTACTTTATGTTACTTTCCTGTTTTTTTGCGAGATAAGGAGGACAAGGTCAATAAATTGCATATTTTTAAGGGAATGGGATTGGATGCCTATGTACTATGGGAAAACTGCATTCAAACTAGTCAGTATTTTGGGTTGTCTTCAGCATCAAGCTATAAAAGAACTCAGAATATTTTAGATAGAATTATTTTCTTACCACAAGTGCTTTTTCTAAACAAAAATAATGCTATATTTTTACAAATTTTAAAGGTTTTACATTGAAAATTTTAACAATTTTAGGGGCTAGGCCTCAATTCATTAAAGCTGGAACAATAAGTCGAAAATTTCTTGAGGTCGACGGCATTGAAGAGGTTATTATCCATACTGGACAGCATTATGATGCAAACATGAGCGATATTTTCTTTGATGAGATGAAGATTCCGAAACCAGATCATTTTTTAGGGATTGGCGGTAAGTCTCATGGAGCGATGACAGGGCAAATGATTGAAAAAATTGAAGAGGTTGTTTTAAAAGAAAAACCTGATTGGATTATGGTGTATGGGGATACTAATTCAACATTAGCAGGAGCAATCGTTGCAAGCAAACTTCATATCAAATTAGCTCATATTGAAGCAGGACTTCGTAGTTTTAATATGAAAATGCCTGAGGAAGTAAACCGTATTTTAACTGATCGGGTTAGCAATATTTTATTTTGTCCAACAGATTCTGCGATAGGAAACCTTCAATCAGAAGGTTATGAGAAGTTAGGCTGCAAAATTGTGAAATCAGGTGATGTAATGCAGGATGGTGCGATTTTTTATAAAGACCTTGCACAAAAACCTAACTTAATTCTTGATGATAATTTTATTCTTTCAACAATTCACCGTGCAGAAAATACGGATGATATCGAAAAATTAGCAAATATTATTTCAGCATTGAATGAAATAACCAAAATAAAACAGGTTGTTGTACCTTTGCATCCTCGAACGCGTAATTTAATTTCTCAAAACAATCTTAAACCAGAGTTTAAAATCATAGATCCAATTGGGTACCTTGAAATGGTATGGCTTATCAAAAATTCTGATTTAATTATGACAGATAGTGGTGGTTTACAAAAAGAAGCTTTCTTTTTTCATAAGCCGTGTATTACTTTGAGGGAAGAAACGGAATGGATTGAGCTTACATCGAATAAATTCAATGTGCTCGTTGGTTCAGATAAAGAAAGGCTACTTGCTGCTTATAAAAACTTTGATTTTAATGAAAATTTTAATATTAATCTATATGGAAATGGTGCGGCAAGTGATTGCATTATAAAAGAGCTACTGTCTTATGAATAAGCATATTTGGATTATCAATGAATATGCTGGTAATCCTCAAACTGGGATGGAATATAGACATTACTATATTGGGAAAGAATTAGTAAAATTAGGGTATGAGGTTACTGTTGTTAGTGCTTCATATTCACATTTATTTAAAAACCTTCCTCAACAATCAAGTGAGGTCATTGATGGTGTGAAATTCCTTTGGCTGAAGGTTTTTAATTATAAGAACTCACATAATAAATTACGAATTATAAAATGGTTTTTATTTACATTTAAAATCTTTTTCTTACGCTTCAAATTGAAGAAACCAGATGTTATTATTGTATCTCCAATGGCGCCGTTTCCGATCTTGCCAGCATATTTTCTGGCAAAGAGTGTAAAAGCTAAACTGATTTATGAAGTTAAGGATATTTGGCCGCTTAGTCTTATTGCTATCGGCGGGTTTAAACCTAGCCACCCCTTTATTCGATTTATGGCATGGTTTGAAAAATTTGCTTTGAAGAAATCAGATATTATTGTCTCTAATTTGCAAAACTATGGAACTCATATTAAAAAAGATATTGGTTTAGATCGGAATTTCCATTGGATTAGTAATGGTATTGATCTTGATGAATTGAATAATATTGAGTCTTTATCTGTTAAAATAGATGAAATGTTTCCCAAAGATAAATTTATTATTGGCTATACAGGGACGGTAGGGGCTGCAAATGCGTTGTCTAACTTTTTAGAAGCTTCAAATATTTTAGCAAGCCATGAAGATATATTATTTGTTGTTGTGGGGGACGGTCAAGAAAAAGAACATCTTGTGAATGTTTTTGGTAAAAATAAGAATGTACTTTTTGTACCATCAATTCCGAAACCGATGGTACAAAGTATTTTGAATAAGTTTGATGCTTGTTATATAGGTCTTCAAAAGGAAGAGTTATTTAAATATGGCGTATCTCCAAATAAATTATTTGATTATATGTATAGTGGGAAACCTATTTTATACGCTATTGATTCTGGCAAAAACATCATAGATGTTGCTGGTTGTGGTATTAGTGTGGGGGCGCAAAATGATCAAGAAATAGCAAAAACTGTTTTGAAATTATCAAAAATGACAGGTGCTCAAAGGGATAAGTTAGGTGTTAATGGTAAAGAGTATGTATTAAAACATTTTACTTATGATAATTTAGCACAAAAATATACTAAACTTTTTTAATCTATTTGGAATAGGAAATATGAAATGAATTTTATCCCATTCGCACGGCCAGAAATAGGTGAAGATGAAATTGCCGAAGTTACAAAAGTTCTGCGTTCTGGCTGGCTTACGACGGGGCCAAAGACTAAGCAATTTGAAAAAGATTTTGCTGCCTTTACAGGGGCTTCTTTTGCAATGGGGGTGAATAGTGCTACGGCTGGACTGCACCTCGCTTTGGAAGCTCTTGGTGTGGGCGAGGGGGACAAGGTTATTACGACGGTTCATACTTTTACCGCTACAGCAGAAATTATTCGCTATTTAGGGGCAGAACCTATCTTTGCTGATATTGACCCTGTTACTTATTGTATTTCTCCTGATGATGTCGAAAGATTGCTAAAATTACATGGTGATGTGAAAGTGGTTATCCCTGTGCATTATGCTGGACAATCCTGTGATATGGATCGTTTGTTGCAGTTGAGATCTACCTATGGGTTTCGGATGTTAGAAGATGCGGCTCATGCACTGCCAACGACATTTAACGGTAAAATTATCGGTACCCTTAGTGATGTTACTGTTTTTAGTTTTTATGCAAATAAAACGATCACAACGGGCGAAGGGGGTATGGTGACGACTGATGATGAAGCTATCGCTAAGCGTATTAAAGTAATGCGTCTGCATGGCATCAGTAAAGATGCATTTAGCCGCTTCCAATCAACGAAACCAAGTTGGTATTATGAAGTGATTGCGCCAGGGTATAAATATAATCTTACAGATATTGCATCAGCCATTGGTGTTCATCAATTGAAAAAAGCATATGATTTTAGGGATAGAAGGCAAGCTATTGTTGATATCTATAATCAGGGTTTTTCAGAATTACCTATTATTTGCCCAAGGCAGATTCGGGACAACGATCTTCATTCATGGCATTTATATGTTATTCAATTAGAAGAAGAGAAGTTAAATATTTCACGTAATGAATTTATTGAACAGCTTGCGGCAGCGGGTGTTGGGGCAAGCGTTCATTATATTCCTTTACATCAACAGCCTTATTGGAAAAAGACTTTTGATTTAAAAGATGCTGACTTCCCTATTTCGACCAAGGTATCCTCTTGTCATGTAAGCCTCCCTAATTTCCCTGGGATGACAAAAGATGAAATATCTTTTGTTGTATCGGCAGTAAAAGATATTTTAAACAAGGCTTTAAAATAATGTTAAAGAGGTTTTTTGATATTGTGATGAGCTTTGTAGGGCTGGCTTTTCTTAGTCCTTTTTTTCTTTTTATTGCCTTATGGATTAAAGCCGATAGCAGAGGATCAATATTTTATAAGCAAATTAGAGTGGGCTTAAGGGGAAAAAACTTTAAAATATATAAGTTTCGTACAATGACACAAAATGCTGACCGTCAAGGCGGCAGTCTTACTGTTGGTAAGGATAATAGAATTACAAGAAGCGGTGTTTTCCTTCGTAAATATAAAATAGATGAATTATCACAGTTAATAAATGTTTTTTTTGGGGACATGTCTCTGGTTGGACCAAGACCCGAAGTTCCAGAATATATAGAATATTATAGCATAGAAGCTAGAAATATTATTCTCTCAGTCCGTCCAGGGATAACCGATTTTGCCTCTATTAATTTTAAAAATGAGAATGAAACATTAGCTAAGTCAAGCAATCCTCAAGAATCTTATATTACTGAAATTATGCCGATTAAAGAAAAATATTATTTGAATTATGTTGAGCAGCAGACGTTTTTTTTAGATTTAAAAATTATTTTTTTTACAATTGTAGCAATTTTTAGTAATTAACTCTTTATCACTAATAGTTGCTAAAAAGACATAGATGTAATATGCTTAGTTTCTGGTGTCAGTGTGTTTAGCAGTCAGTATTAAAGTTTTGAAGTTCTGTAAATGGGAAAATTTGTGTCTGATTATGATATGAAAAATAAAAATCATGATGCACCGCTCGGGCAATCTAAAATAATTGCAAATACTTTTGTGGATATGCTTTTGAATTTTTCGAGAATTCAAAAAACAATTATCATGATAATTGTCGATAGCATTTTACTTTCCTTCTCTGTTTGGTTTTCTTATGTTTTGCGTCTAACCGATGGGCAGGCTCTAGGATATGATGTCTTTTATCCTGTCTTACTTGCTCCCGTGGTGTCAATTCCCTTTTTTATTCGCTTTAGGCTTTATAAATCAGTCATTCGTTATTTAAATGAAAATTACTGGCGAGAAATTGCTAAGGTTCTTTTTGTTGCTATATGCGTATGGTTTATTGCTCTTGCCCTTTTTAAAATTGATATTCCTCGGTCTATTTTGTTTCTTTATGCTATTTTGGCATTTGTTTCTGTTGTTGGCTCTCGCATAGTGGCGCGTAATTTAATCATTAGCTCGTCAAGGATTGGGGAGCGGCGCAAGATACGTGATGCGCGCAATATTTGTATTTATGGCGCAGGGCAAGCAGGAAGATCACTTGCGGCGGCCCTTTCTTGTTCTCATGAATTTTATGTTATTGCCTTTATTGATGATGATCCTACGTTAAAAGGGCATATTATTCAGGGCAAGCCTGTTTATGATCCCTCGCAGCTTGATGAACTGGCGCAAAGCAGAAAAGTTGATGAAATTTTACTTGCGCTTCCTTCTGTGCCTAGGGCTGAAAAATTAGAAATTATCACGATGCTTGAGCGCAAGCTTTTTGAAGTGCGCTCGCTACCAGGGGTGAATGAAATAGCTTTAGGGCAGGTTAGAAAAGCATGGTTTCAAGGCGATTTCATTAGCGATATTTTAGGACGGCCGAAAGCAGCGCCTAATGCGGGTCTTTTAAAAAGATGCATTCAGGGTAAAAATGTTTTGGTGACAGGGGCGGGAGGTTCTATCGGCTCTGAGCTGTGCCGTCAAATTCTCTTTCAAAAACCTGCTAAGTTAATTTTATTTGAATTAAGTGAGGTTGCTCTTTATGAAGTCGAAGCAGAACTTTCAAGATTTATTAATTCTCAAGATACAGTTATTGAGCTTGTTGGTATTTTAGGAACAGCGGTTGATGGGGAGCATTTAAAGCATGTCATGATAAAATTTCAAATTGAAACGGTTTATCATGCTGCAGCTTACAAGCATGTTCCTATTGTTGAACATAATATGGCCACGGGGCTTAAGAATAATATTTTTGGAACGTTGAATGTTACAGAAGCTGCCGTTGCGGCTGGTGTGAAGAATTTTGTTCTTATTTCCACAGATAAAGCAGTACGCCCAACGAATGTTATGGGGGCGAGCAAGAGGATGTCCGAGCTTGTTATTCAAGCGATTAGTGAGCGTGAAAAGGCTAAGGGTAATAGCATGCGTCTTTCCATGGTGCGTTTTGGGAATGTTCTTGGCTCATCAGGATCCGTTATTCCTCTTTTTATTAAGCAAATTCGCATGGGGGGGCCTATAACGCTTACTGACCCTGAGATTAATCGGTTTTTCATGACCATTCCCGAAGCCGCAAGCCTTGTTATTCAGGCGGGCGCGATGGGAAATAATGGCGATGTCTTTGTTTTAGATATGGGTGATCCGATTAAAATTATTAATCTTGCAAGGCGCATGATTCAAATGGCTGGCTTTAACGTAAAAGAGCCTGAAGGCGTGATCAATAAATATCCTGAAAGGCGAGAGGCGGTTGGTGAAATTGCAATTATTATTACAGGTCTGCGCCCAGGGGAGAAGCTTTATGAAGAGCTTCTTATTGGCGATAATGTTACAGAAACGGAACATGACCTTATTATGCGAGCGAGTGAGGTATCATTATCATGGAAAGATTTACAGCTTAGCTTAGATGAGCTATTGGCTGCAATTAATGATCAGGACTGCTTTAAGATGCGAGAGCTTTTGCTTAAATATGCAAATGGCTACACACCTGATAGTAATGTCGTAGATTTCTTAAAAAAAGAGGCATCTTAATTTAAGAGCCAAAATTGATTTTCCATGTAAGCTCTACTGAAAATTGGCTTTCACTTTTTATCGGCAAGATAAAATGGCTACGCATATAATATACGCCAAATTTAAAGCTATGATTTGAAAAACTTTTTTGGATAGTCCCTTCAATAATATTGGCATATTTTGCAGGCTTGTGAATGACATTTTCACCTGCTGTTTTAATATCACTAGAAAGACCATCCATGTTAATAAAGGCATTATGGTACTTGGCGTTATAGTCCCAATCTTCTGAATCATTATAGGATAATGATATTGTAAAAAGACGTGTATCGTTAAAAAGGCTATGACCAATAGGCTCACCTTTATATTTATAACCAGATCTATAAATATGGTGGTTGTAAATTGTGCCAAATCTACGTTTTCCAACAATCCATGCGAGTGTATTGGCTGTATCGGTATATTCAAAACCTGCCCGCCAATGGTTTCCTTGATCACCGTGAGCGCCATAGAGCGTAAAGCCCATAAGACGGGCAAATTGAAAAGGCATGATTACATTTTGGTCTTCAGCAGTTCCTTCGGCATATAGTTTAAGTGTAGTTGTCTTTCCTATGGGGAAGCTATAGGCAAGGTCAATGCTTGCAAGCTGATTACCAGGTTCTGGCTCTCCATTATAGGAATTATCTAGCTCGCCAACAGAGATAAGAGCGTGCGTCCAAGTTTTAAAACTACAGGGTCTGTTATCTCCGCAAAGCTGTAAAATCCGAGAAAATCCAACTTCAAAATTATTGATAGGCTCAAAGCTTAATCTCATTCCAGCGATCAGAGTATTGGGGATAAAACGATCTTTTTCCATTTTTGCCACGAACATATCCCAGCTCCAAGGCCCCATCCAATTAAACCATTTATTTTCAAAAGCTTCTGGCTTTATACGGCGTAGTCCAATGGAGGGCATGGGGCGCGCGCTATTGCTGAGAAGGAGAGAGCTGGTACGCCCCGTTCCCCACCAGCGATCAACCAGCCCGCCATAGAGAGACCAATTACCAAGGGCTTGAGAAATATAACTGCCATCAAGATGGGCGTAGTTTTTACCTTGCCCATCATTCTTGCGGTATCCGCCTTCAATATGAGCTGTAAGACCTGACTTTGTCTTAACTTCAAAAGAGAGCGATGCCTCTAAATCTGCCCGTCCTGCGGCGTTAAAACTTCTGATTAAATCAGGCTGATTTGTAAGTCTTATGCGAGCCGATATTTTATATTGAGGGGGGATTTTTGCTTTAACGCGGTATAGGGCTGCTTTTACAAAAGCGGGAAGTCCTGTGATGTTTTCTGTTTCAAGGCCGTCTGAAATTTGCTCCCAAGAAAGCGGCCAAATATTGACAGGGCCCGTAATGATATTATATCGAGCAAGGATTTCCACATCGTTACGAAGCCTCATATCACCAACAGCAGCCCAAGAAGAAGCCTGCGCTGCTGGATTAACGAATGTAGCTGTAGTAATGCTGATTAGATAAAGGAGAAAAATATTTTTGATATTCATTTTTGGTTGGCTTTATTTTTTAGGGAGTAGCATATTAAGGGTTTATGATTTTGATCATATCTTTTTCAAATGTTTCGGTAGGTTTTTCAATGATACGTCCAAGCTCTTTCCCCTCTTTTGAAAAAATAAAAACAGGAATATTCTTAAGCCCATATTTTTTAATAACTTCTTTATCTCGAAGAGGTTTATGATCTACCGTGATAAGTTTAACATTATCATCTTCAAAATCTAAATCATCAAATATCCTATAGGCTTTGGGGGTTTCTCTTTGGCTATCATGGCACCATGTTCCCATAATGATTGTGACTTTAATATTTTTTGAAACTTTTTGTAATGCTTTTAACGCTTCTTGATTGGTTTTATATGCAGCATAGTTTTTTTTAAACCAGTTAAAATTTTCTATATCAGTGCGGTTTTTATCGCCAATGAGGATGATCTCTTTTACCTTAGGGGTAATTTTATCGCTATAGGCAATTTCACTTCCTAATAAAAAGAAAATGCATGTTATTTTCAGTAGAATATTCATATTTCTAACCTAATTATTATATTAAAAAATACTTGATCTTTTTTAAAGAAAAAAGAACAAGAAACGTACATAACCCTATTTGAATAGCAATATCCAGCCCTTGAAAAATATAATGTTCAGAAAATATTGAAAGGGTTAGTGAAATAAAGATATTTATTCCATAATAGACTATATGCATTATATTTGATTTAAAAAATATTTCAAGCCAGAAACCAGATGGTTTTTGTTGCCAAATATTAAATCCTACCAAAAAAGATAGAAAAAATATTATCATTCGGTTGCCATATTGATTATAAATTTGGCTTATAGGCCAAATGATAAAGGAAAAGAATAATAGTGTAAAACAGATAAAAAGGATGGTTTTTGTTTTTTTGTTGAGTGTTATTTTAGTTTTTAATTTTTTGAAATTCATTGATCGTTTAAACCATATTTTATTCACTTTAATACCGTTAGTTATACTGTATTTTAAAAATTTAGCAATGATCTGAAACTGTTCATCATTTGTTCATTTAATTATAGTTAATATTTATTTTCAATCCTTTCTTAACTTTGATAGAGTCTAATGCTTCTCAATATATTTTTACATTAAAGGTGATAGAATGATAAAGAACTTTTTACTAACGACGGCTCTTTGCACTAGTTTTAGCGCAGCGATTTTAACGTCATCTGCGCAGGCGGAAGACAGTTTTTCTTTTTCAGTAACGGCTGTGAGTGATTATCGCTTTCGGGGTGTTTCGCAAAATGATAATGGTTTTGCAGTGCAGGGTAGTGTTGAGGCTGCTACAGATCAATTTTATGGGGGAATTTGGGCTTCTACACTTGCAGAATATAATAATCCTCTTAAGCCATTGGATAAAACAGGAACGACCGGCGAGCTGAATCTTTATGGGGGGTTTTCTCAAGAAATGGGCATCGCTATTTTTGATATAGGGTTAAGGCATTATAAATATCTTGGCGGGCAAAATGGTGATTTTACAGAGGCTTTTAGCTCTGTCGGTGTTGATCTTGGTATTGTATTTGCTCAGACAGGCGTTGAATATGCATTTAAAAATGATGCGATTGGTAAAAATAATCTATATATTTATCTTGATGGTGAAATTGACCCCCCTGTTTTTCCTGTTGGGTTGCGGGCGCATATTGGATATGAAGATGGTGCTTTTGGGGATAAAAAAATAGATTGGAAACTGGGCGTTTTTACCTCGGTTGCAACGCTTGTAGAGCTTAGTCTTGATTACGTCGGGACAAATGTTGATACAAAAGCAATGCCGATGAAAAGATTCGATGAGGGCATTGTATTTGCTGTGAGCGTTAGCCTTTAATTTTATTACCATAAAATTAAAGGTTTAAGTCCTAATGATTTTACAGAGCTGTAACTGTTTCACTCTTAAATATACTTTTCAAATGAAGTAATGCCCTATAAAAGGTAAGGAGGTAAAATAACATTGAGGCTTAATGACTAATATTATTTCAACATATAAAGAACATAAAGATTTTTTTAAAAACCTTTGCGTGATTGCTCTGTGGTATCCTATTGGGTTCGTTGCGATTTATGTGCATGTGAGTTATTTAAATCAGCATGTTTTTCCCTTTATTGGGCCTTTAACCGTTGCAGAATTATCCTTTGTTGATAAGATTCCTTATCTTGCTAGAACGGCTCTTGATTATTTTATTATTTTACCTTTTATAACATGGGCTTTGCTCCATTTTATGAGCCATTGGTCTATGCGGATCATTATTTTTAGTGCTGCATTATTCATATTATGGATTAATTTTAATAATATGATTTCCTTTGCGACAACAGGGCATTTT
Organism: Emcibacteraceae bacterium; assembly: GCA_016744185.1. GTDB lineage: Bacteria > Pseudomonadota > Alphaproteobacteria > Sphingomonadales > Emcibacteraceae > Pseudemcibacter. The sequence goes on from JADGEY010000022.1 coordinate 13,049, forward strand.
ATTTCAGTATCGCTTTTGATTGATGCCTTTTATTGGGGAAAAGAGCATCCCGAAATTATAGAAGAATATGCCGATAGAACGGCTCTTATGGCTTTTTTAGCTTTTGTTGTGGTTTTAAGCATATGTTATTTTATCCAGCATGTAAATTGCCCTAAAAAGCGGTCTAATATCAGTCAATGTTTTAAGTTTCCAGCCTTAATCTTGATTTTAATATCATTCATTGGTTTTGTGATTTCAAAGGAAATGATAAATGCGCGCCATGCATCATTTGAAAGCTTTTTAGGGAAGCAGCTCAGTAGTTTCGTTGATTATGAATATACCGAGAATGTTGGAGGAAACCTGCCCGATAATACCCTAGAATTAACGAAGTTTTTTAAATTAAAAACCAAGAGCATTATGCCGCAGAATCCTAAAAACCAGAATCCTAAAAACCTTCCTTTAGGTTTTCAGACGGCACAGGAAAAAGATAGTAATATTATCTTTATTATTATGGAAACCGGACCAAAGAAAGCTCATATGGATGAAAAATTTCCAGAGTTATTTAAAAATTTTAATGCTCTTAAACAGCAATCATTCTATTCAAGCCAGCATCTTTCAAGTTATCTTTATACGTCCGATGCGATGTTCTCGATTTTTGGCTCTCTTTATACAGATATTCGAACGCGCAAAGATTTTCTTGAGCATAGAGAGAATAAAGAGACGATTTCAGGGCTAGGGTTATTTGATCATCTTAATAATGCAGCTTATGATACGGGGGTTTATTCTCCTGCACTGCCCATTGTAAATGATGATAGGATTATGTTTCAAATGCTGGGGGTGAAAAAGCAATATTATGCGGAAAATAATCCAGAGAAAATTGCAAAGATACAGGGTGATTTGGAATTTTATCTTAAGCCCCTAACGGATCATACATCTTATAATCAAAAGACCTATGGGAAGCTTAAATTGCAAGTTCCTGCTGATATTGTGACTTTAAATGAAATGCTTGGCGATATCGAAGAGAATGTAAAAAAGGGTCAAAAATTTGCATCTGTTTTCTTACCCCAAGTTGGGCATGGGCCTTGGCCCGATGTGGCTTCGGCGGGGCGGGGTGATGATATAGGAAACGCCAAGCTTTTAATGTCATTGCAGGATCATTGGATTGGTTTAATCATTGATAAATTAAAAAAACTTGAGGTATTTGAGAATACAATCATTGTGATTACCAGCGATCATGGGTCTAGAACGATTACTGAATTTTCAAGCATGAATCCTAATGCAATTAATGAGGATTCTTACTCTGTACCTTTGTTGATTTATGCGCCCCATAGCCTGAAGCGTGGGATAAAGCTTGCTCATCAAACGTCCCATATTGACATTATGCCAACGGTTCTTTCTTTGCTTGATCTTGATCCTGTTAAATCATGCATGCTTGGGGCAAATATTTGGCGCAGTGATTTAAAAAGCCGCCGTTTATATATGCTCGGCAGACGCTACACGGGCATTGATGGTTATAGCGAAGACGGCTATTTTTATAGCTATCATTCTGCTCTTAAATTTGCTTTTAAGTCAGATAGTCTTAATTTTGGTGCAAGGGATTTTATCCCCAAAGGAACGCCTGAATATGCTAAAATTCAGAAAAATATTAATTTCCAGCATGGGGTGCAGCAAAAACTTCTCCAAAATTTAATGACGCAGGATTGTTCTTTCTAATTTTTGATGGTTTAAAGATACTCCCCCTGAAAAAAATATATTTTCCAAGGGGATGAGACTCTGAAAGCCATAATTACAGTAAATTATCTGCGACAGAAAAGCTAGCTTCCGTCCGCTCTCTTACTTCTTCTACCGTCACATCTGGCGCAAGCTCTATGAGCGTGGCACCTTCTTTCGTAATTTTAAAGACCCCAACATCGGAAATAATAAGATCAACCACATGAACGCCTGTAAGAGGGAGCGTACAGTTTTTCAAAAATTTTGCGCTGCCATCACGGGCGTTATGATCCATAATTACTACGACTTTTTTGACCCCTGCTACAAGATCCATTGCGCCGCCCATGCCTTTAACCATTTTCCCGGGGATCATCCAATTGGCAAGATCGCCTGTTTCGGACACTTGCATCGCGCCGAGTATCGAAAGGTCAATATGACCGCCCCTAATCATCGCAAAGCTATCGGCGGATGAGAAATAAGAGGATTTATCAAGTTCGGTAATGGTCTGCTTTCCAGCATTAATCAGGTCAGCATCCACTTCATCTTCGGCTGGGAAAGGGCCCATTGCCAGCATGCCATTTTCAGATTGCAGCGTTACAGAGACCCCATCAGGGATAAAATTGGCAACCAACGTTGGAATGCCGATACCAAGATTAACATAATAGCCATCTTGCAGTTCCTTTGCCGCCCTGCGCGCCATATTTTCTCTTGTCCAAGCCATAATATTATCCTTCACTTCTTACCGTACGTTGTTCGATGCGTTTTTCTAAATTCACCGATTGAATAATGCGCTGAACATAAATCCCAGGGGTGTGAATTTGATCGGGGTCTAACGTGCCGACCTCTACGATCTCTTCGGCTTCTATAACCGTGACCTTGCCCGCTGTCGCCATCATGGGGTTAAAGTTACGGGCCGTTTTACGGTAGATTAAATTGCCTTCTGTATCGGCTTTATATGCTTTAACAATAGAGACATCAGCAATCAGACCTGTCTCTAAAATATAAGTTTCGCCGTCAAAATCTTTATGTTCTTTACCGTCCGCAATAATCGTTCCGACCCCCGTTTTTGTGAAAAACCCGGGGATTCCTGCGCCGCCCGCCCGAATGCGCTCTGCAAGCGTTCCTTGGGGGTTAAATTCTAGCTCTAATTCTTCCGCAAGATATTGCCGCTCAAACTCTTTATTTTCCCCCACATAAGAAGAAATCATTTTTTTGATTTGACGGGTTGTTAAAAGATAGCCTAAGCCAAAATCATCAACCCCTGCATTATTACTAATGGCTGTAATATCTTTAGTGCCGCTGCCTCGCAGAGCAAGAATAAGATTTTCGGGAATACCGCAAAGACCAAAGCCCCCTGCCATAATGGTCATGCCATCAAATAAGATGCCTTCTAATGCAGCGGCTGCATTAGGATAAATTTTACTCATAAATTATTCTCCTTACCTTACGTTAATTCCATGGATAGGAAATTTTATTGTATTTTACAATTTATATTAATGATAAAAGTTAAATTATCAAATTGAAAGTAACTATAGGACATATTCATGAGAGGCTATTTTGCGATTGGTATTGAAGGCGTTAGCAAAAAGGAAAATCTTGGTAATTTATTTAGAACGGCTCATGGGTTCGGTGCAGCGTTTGTTTTTGCGATTGACGAGCAGATATCAAAAAAGAAAGCCCGCCGAAATGCAAAAGCGGATACGAGCCTTGTATCTGAAAATATTCCGCTTTATTATCATGATACTGTTGAAAAGCTGCTTCTGCCCAAGGGCTGTAAATTAATTGGAATAGAATTATGTGATGAGGCGGTGGATTTGCCAAATTTTAGGCATCCAAGGGCGGCGGCTTATATTCTGGGAAGCGAGAGGGCGGGGCTTAGCCTAGAGCTTCAGCAAAAATGCGATCATATTATTAAAATCCCCACCGTTTTCTCTCTTAATGTTGCAACAGCGGGGGCGGTCATTATGTATGATAGAATGATATCGCAGGGCGGCTATCAAAGGCAGATTGTAACGGGCGGATATATTCATGAGTGTCCCCCTCATACTCATGGAGGGCGCTTTACAAGAAAGCCCAAAGATCCAAATTAAAAAGATTATTAATCTTGAAGAAGCTGCCTTAATTTGGTAATTTTTAAACCATATAGTTATAATTCAATCGGGGCTTTGCTATTTTTTTAAGGTACCACCATAAATGATCAAAAAATCACTCTTATTTCTTTTTACATTCTTTTTCTTTATATCACCGCTTATAATTCCTAAGGCTTTTGCGGCGAGGGTTCACCTTGGCAGTTATAAGGATTGGGACGCTTTTGTACAAAAGTCTAATGATGGAAATAAAATTTGTTACATGATTGCAATGCCAAAAAGCAGTTCACCCCGTAATCTTAAACACGGTAAACCGTTCCTTACCATCACGCACCGTCCCGCTCTTAAAATTAAAAATGAAGTTAATATTGTTGTAGGTTATAATTTTAAATCAGGAAGCGCCGTAAAAGTTACGATTGATAAATCCCGAAATTATTATCTTTTTACGGATGGCTCTGGAGCTTGGGCTAAAACGTCAGGTCTTGATGCCTTGATTAGCCAAGCAATGAAAAGAGGCTCTAACGTTGTAATAAGAGGGGTCTCTGGGCGTAGTAATGCGACAAGTTATAGATTTTCTCTTTCTGGCTTTACAGCGGCTCATAATGCGATTACTAAAAGCTGCCGTTAATAATTGCATTATTTTAAGAATTGATGAAGAAAACTTATGAAGAGACTCCCCCTTGGTACAGAGCCTGTTTTGGCTTCTGATTTTAGAAAAGAAGGCGCAGAGACTATACCGCCGCGCTCTATTGTGGGACTGTCTTTAGATGAAATTACAGAGCGGCTAGCAGAAATAGGCGTGCCTGAAAAACAATGTAAAATGCGTTCTAAGCAAATTTGGCAGTGGATTTACCTGAAAGGCGTTAAGAGCTTTGAAGAGATGAAAAACCTGCCCCGTAAATTAAAATCTCAGCTTGAAGAAGCGTTTGGTTTTGCTCGTCCTCAAATTATTGAAGCTCTTATATCAAAAGATGGCACCCGTAAATGGCTGATGAAATTCCCCGATGGGAACGAAGTGGAGACAGTTTTTATTCCAGAAAAAGACCGCGGCACATTGTGCATTTCATCTCAAGTAGGCTGTACATTAACCTGCAGGTTTTGCCACACAGGAACGCAGCGTTTAGTGCGCAACTTAAGCGCAGAAGAAATCATCATGCAGTTCATGGTTGCCCGTGATGATATTGGCGAATGGGATAAAGAAGATGCGGGGCGGCTTGTAACAACAATCGTCCTGATGGGCATGGGCGAGCCGCTTTATAATTTTGATAATGTCTCCAGAGCCATGAAAACCTTGATGGACGATAATGGGATTAATCTGGGCAGACGTAGAATTACGCTTTCCACTTCGGGCGTTGTCCCTGAAATTTATCGCTGCGGCGAAGAGCTTGGGGTTAATCTTGCGATCTCACTTCATGCGGTTAATGATAAAACCCGCAGTGAGATCATGCCGATTAATAAAAAATACCCGATTGCAGATTTACTTAAAGCTTGCAAAGACTATGCAGGGCTTCGAAATAGCCGCAAGATTACATTTGAATATGTCATGATTAAGGACGTGAATGATTCAGCAGATGATGCCCGTGAACTTGTTAGATTGCTCAGGTCTTATAATATTCCAGCCAAGGTTAATCTTATTCCCTTTAATCCATGGCCGGGGTCTGATTATGAAAGATCAAGTGGCAATAGGGTAAAGAGGTTCTCTGAAATTATCTTTGACAGCGGCATTTCTGCGCCGATTCGCTCAACAAGAGGCGAAGATATTTTAGCCGCCTGCGGTCAGCTCAAATCCGTATCAGAAAAACGCCGTAAAAGTGAAATTCTAAAAGAAAAAAAAGCCGCAGAACTTTCACGATAAGAGACTAAAATTTATTTCTTTAAACTATAGGTAAAACGGTAGAATGCATTTGTTGTTCTTATCGGCTGTCCATCTTTTACTTTAGGTTTATATTTAAATCTTTTAATGGCACGTAAGGCAGATTTATGAAATCCTTTATGGCTGCTTTCCGTAATCCATGCATTTTCAACTTTGCCAATTTTACTCACTTCAAACTGCACAATGACGTAGCCCTCAATACCTCTTTGGCTAAGAGAGTTTGGATAAGCGGGGGCAAAAGCGGTGAGAGGCTGCATGTCCCCTTCGGGCTGGGTAAGGGTGAGTTTTTTAGGGGTGAAGGGTGGGGTTTCTGGCGGAGTAAAATCTGTAGGAACGCCGCCTTTTTCCGTGTTTTCTGTTGGTGCTTTTCGTTGGGTAAGGGTCTCGGTTTCTTTGGGACGGACAGGGGGGGTAATTTTTTGAGTAACCTTTTCTGGCGTGCGAATAGTGCTTATTTCAATAGGTGGAGTTTTTTCTATTACTGGTTTTTTAAATTCCACACTGATTAGAGAATTCATTGCTAGAAAAAGCCCAAATGTAACAGAAGCTGCAAGAACAGCGGAAGTTAAAATACGGGGTATGTTAACAGTTTGAGAGGAAAATAAAGGGTACGAGGGAGATAAAGGCATCATCGCTGTCTCCTTTTCTAAAGGGTATGGCACTGTAAGGGGCATTTTAATATTCCTTCTTTTAAATTAGTTATAATATAACATATCATTTTAGCCTTGTCAAATACAGCTGTTTAGAAGAATCTTTCAAAGAATATGTTTAGCCTAAAATATAATAAGGGTTTTACGAAAAATAATGTAAAATATAAATTTCTCTTGGACTTTAGAAGGTAAATAATAGACTATTGTGCCTTGCGCTAAGAGGGAGTAGGGACCCAAAAATATAAACATCTTATTCCAAATAGGAATATCGTTATGAGGAGACCTTTAAAGATGCTAAAAAAACTAGGACTGGTGAGCATGATTGCTCTAACTATTGCTTGCACAGAAAACCGTGAAGATAAAAAATCAGATTCTAAGGAAGCCGTGAAAATGGCTCTTGTTTCTGGAATTAATCAAGCCAATATGGATAAAACGGTAAGACCGGGAGATGACTTTAATGCCTATGTCAGCGGAACATGGCTGAAAAATACTGAAATCCCTGCTGATAAATCACGTTACGGTGCGTTTAACGTTCTGCGGGATAATGCAGAATCGGACGTAAAAGCGATTATCGAAGCGGTATCAAACGGTGAGTTTGAAATGGGATCAGATGAGCAGAAGCTTGGCGATCTTTATAAATCTTACATGGATATGGAAACACGCAATAAACTCGGCATCTTGCCTATTGGGGATGATTTAGCCCGAGTGCAGAAAATCGCAAGCAAATCTGATCTTTCAGAATATTTCGCTTATGCGGGTAAAGTGGGTTACGGCATTCCTTTTGTTCTTTATGTAAGCGTTGATGCGAAAGTTCCTACTCAATATGGAATTCATGTTTGGCAGACGGGACTTGGTCTTGGCGACCGTGAGTATTATCTTGCTAAAGATGAGAAATCTGTAAAAATTCGCAGCCAATATGTAGGGCATGTTCAGAAAATGCTTGAGCTTGCCGGCATTAAAGATGCAGCGGCAAAGGCTAAAACTGTTATGGCTCTTGAAACAGAGCTTGCAGGGCATCATTGGAAAAAAGAAGATAACCGTAATAGTGATAAAAGATATAATAAATTTGAAAGAGCTGAACTTACAAAGCTAATGTCAAATATTGATCTGGATCGGTATTTTGCTGAAACAGGCGTAAAAGATGTTCCGTTCGTGATTATTAATCAGCCTTCTTATATGAAAGCGGTCAATAAGATTGTGGCAGATACAGGGCTTGATACTTGGAAGACCTATCTGACATGGACGGTTGTTAATGGCTCGGCAGGAAAGTTAAATGCTGCGCTTGACCAGCAAAATTTTAATTTTTATTCTACGGTTATGCGCGGCGTAAAAGAACAACGCCCCATGTGGCGCAGAGCAACCGCAACGGTAAGCGGCACGCTTGGTGAAATGGTTGGACGTGTTTATGTGGCTAAGCATTTTAAGCCAGAAGCTAAAACACGCATGGTGGCTTTGGTGCAAAATTTGATCGGTTCATATGAAAGCAGTATTAAAGAGCTTGATTGGATGAGCGAAGAGACAAAGAAAAAAGCCCTTGTTAAGCTTTCTAAATTTGACCCTAAAATTGGCTATCCTAACAAATGGAAAGATTATTCAACTTTAGACATTAAAGCAGATGATTTATTTGGGAACAGCCGCCGCGCTGCATACCGCTCTCATCAAAAATCAATCGATAAGCTGGGCGGTCCAATTGACCGTGAAGAATGGGGCATGACACCGCAAACTGTGAATGCTTATTTTAATCCAACCAAGAATGAAATTGTTTTTCCAGCAGCAATTTTGCAGCCTCCTTTCTTTAATTTAAAAGCAGATGATGCGGTTAATTACGGCGGCATTGGCGGCGTGATTGGTCATGAAATCGGTCATGGTTTTGATGATTCAGGATCACGTTATAATGGTGATGGTGCGCTTGAAAATTGGTGGACGGACGCTGATAAAGCAGAATTTAAAAAACGTACTTCTAAATTAGTGTCGCAATATGATGCCTTTAAACCTTTTGATGATCTTGCAGTGAATGGAACATTTACTCTGGGTGAGAATATTGGTGATGTTAGCGGTCTGACGATTGCTTATAAAGCTTATAAAATATCCTTGAATGGTAAGCCTGCTCCTGTCATTGACGGTCTTACGGGTGATCAGCGTTTCTTTATTGGCTGGGCGCAAGCTTTTCAATCTAAGATTCGTGATAAAGCTCTTCGGGCGCAAATTAAAGGCGACCCACATTCACCAGGGCTTTACCGAGTGAACGGCGTAATGAGAAATATTCCCGAGTGGTATAAAGCATTTGATGTAAAACCAGAGGATAAGCTTTACCTTGCTCCAGAAGACCGGGTTAAGATTTGGTAATTTAAAATAATATAAAATAAAGAAAAGCAGGGCATATGCCCTGCTTTTTTTATGATTTTTTTAGAGAGATGCCCCAGAAAAATTAAGAATATGGGAAAAATTAAGAATATGGTTACTGCGTCCCAAAAATCCTGTCCCCTGCATCACCAAGCCCAGGGACAATATAACTTTTTTCATTGAGACGATCATCAATAGCAGCTGTATAAATATGCACGTCAGGATGCGCCTTTCGCAGAGCTTTCAGTCCTTCGGGAGCAGCAAGAAGGCATAAAAAACGCAGGTCTTTTGCGCCCGCTCTCTTGATCTGGTCAATAGCAGAAATGGCGGAATTCCCTGTAGCAAGCATAGGGTCAACCACAAGGCAGAATCTTGCCTCTAAATCAGAGGGCGCTTTGAAATAATATTCAACGGCCTGCAAATTTTTAGGGTCTCGGTAAAGCCCGACATGCCCTACTCTGGCAGAGGGAATAAGATCAAGCAGTCCCTGCGATAACCCTTCTCCTGCACGGAGGATAGAAAAAATACAAATATTTGGACCCTCTAAAATGGGCGAGATACATTTAGCAACAGGGGTTTCAATATCAACATTTGTCAGGGGTAAATTTCGAGTTACTTCATAGCCTAAAAGCTGAGAAATCTCTCTTAGGAGCTGGCGAAAATTGATGGAATGAGTATCTTTCTTTCGCATATGAGTAAGTTTATGCTGGATCAGAGGGTGATCAATAAGGGTTACACCTTCTGGGATTTCTTTACGATTTGTCATTTTTAAAACTTTTCGGTTAAGGTTATTTTAAAATTCCGCTTAAAAGAATTTCAGTAATGTTATTTTGAGCTTGCTTAAAAAAATCTTCATCTGCAAGGCTTTTGCCTGTCAGCGTAAAAACTTGAATTTCATAATCCGCATAATGTTGGGTTACGGCCCAGATCATAAAAATAATATGAATAGGCTCAAGGTTTTTAATAAGTCCTGCCTTGACCCAGCCTTTCATAATGCTGGTATTTTCAAGAACAATATCTCTTGATTCTTCAGCAAATAAGCTATTTAATATAGGAGCGCCCTCCATCACTTCATTCGCAAAGAGGCGTGATGCAGCAGGGTAATCTCTTGAAAATTCCATTTTGCGGTGGATATAATGGGTTAATATTTCTTTTGGCGTTCCCGTTACTTTCCATTCTTTAAGAGACCTGAGCCATATATTAAGCGTTCGTTTTAATACAGCTTGATAGATGTTTTTTTTAGTCTTAAAATAGTAAAGTAAATTGGGTTTAGACATATCTGCCATTTGTGCAATTTGATCAATTGTGCTTCCTCGAAAGCCATATTTTGAAAATATATGGGTGGCAGAATCTAGAATTTTCTGTTGATTAATAACTTGAATTCGAGTTCTTTTCATTTATATTTTCTTTGTGCTTATTTTCAAAGTAGCATGAGATTTTATAATAAAATTATCTTATAATCTTTGGTGATCTAATAAAAAAAAAGAATTAGAAATAAAAAGTTTTTAGATTATGTAAATAGATGATTAGATTAATTATTTATGATCAATTCATTAAAAAATGATTGCAATATATATATATATATA
>JADGEY010000230.1 GCA_016744185.1 Emcibacteraceae bacterium
AACTACAATAGTACGTCTTATTGGTATTAATAATCCAGGAATAGAATCTTTTTCAAAAAAATTGCTTAAGATCGGAAATGGGTTAATTAAAACAGATAATGACGACTCTTTCAAAATTAACATAGATAATAAAGTAGATAATATAGATGAATTAAAAATAAAAGTATACGATAATTTTATAGAAAACTATATAAATATTAACTATTTAAGTGACAGGGCCATTTTGGCACCAATAAATGATAATGTAGATTTAATAAATCAAGAAATTTTAAAAGATATAGCTAATGAATTAAAAACTTATAGTTCTTTCGATACCGTTGGTTCATCTATTATAATACTGAGAAATATAGAACCTCCTAAACTTTGTAACGGAACAAGATTAGTTGTAAAGAAAATGTACAATAATTTGATAATAGAAAATGTATAATAATTTGATAGAAGCCACCGTAATTTGCGGAAAATTTAAGGGTTCCCACGTATTTATCCCTAGGATTCCATTAGTTACCTCAAATTATACAATAGAATTTAAACGTCTTCAATTTCCAATTAAATTAAGTTTCGTTATGACTATAAATAAATCCCAGGGACAAACACTAAAAATAGTAGGATTAGACTTAAGGATGGATTGTTTTGCTCAATGACAATTATACGTAGCATGTTCAAGAGTAACAAGTAAAGATAATTTATATATATTATCAAAGCCGTCTCCAGCTCCCTAGCTCCAGCTCTAGGCTTTTATCCGTAATTACCCAATAAGTATTGAAATGCAAGCAAAGCTGCGACTGGTCAGCTAGTCTATTATATATAAGCCAATGTGTGTGTGTGTGTGTGTGTGTGTGTGTGTGTTTGTGTGTGTGTGTGTGTATGTTGATTTGCGCTCGACACACGATCACCAAGTTTACATATGTATATACCTACGGAACCGGAAAATTTCGAGGAAGGCCATGGTAATGTTTTT
>JADGEY010000231.1 GCA_016744185.1 Emcibacteraceae bacterium
GGGCCTCCAATATGAAAACCATCAGAATATTAAATTATATACATGAATAGATTAATAACAAATTAAATATAATTTTTATAAATCTAAATAATTATTTTAAAATTTTACATATAAACCGGTATATGTATAACAAAACCAATCCCATACACAAACAATATTCAAATCCATATAAATCTAAACCTATACACATATAGAAACATTCACCCATGCCCAAGTCCCATACCCTAACCATGTACTCAAACTAAATTCCTATTCTCAAACTCATATTCAAACTATATCAAAACCGTAATATCAAATTCCATACAAAATAAAACCCTTAACAAAACCGTAATAGTCTATGCATAAAATCAAACAAATAATTCAAACTAAAACCCATTCCCAAACCCAAAACCTATATTCAAACTCCCACCCATAATCATTTTCAAATTCTATATTCTTACTAATGTCCATACTCTATTCAAACCCAAGCCAACAACCAAACTACATAAAAAGCCATTACTACTACTGTACCTAAACGTTAATATATGACATAGATATTGGCTATTTACATGTATGTAATCGTAATGGTTGTTATATGATCTGAATTTACTCAAGCACATATTATATATATTGGTTATAAATTGTATATCTAAACCCATAAACAAATATAGATATCATAAAATATAAAGCTTAACCCTAATATATAGCCAGATATAAAGCATAAACTGGTCATCAAACAATACTCGAAATGTAAAACTATTAAACAATCATTGCAATATATACTAATGTATTATCATAATTATGGGAATAATAATATATATTAATATTACTAAATTTGTATTTATTTATTTATTGTTTATATTTTTATTTGTCATCTAAATTCTCTAATTGGACATAATATCGTCATAGTATATTGAATTTTAATGTATCACTGAAATTGTAAGATTTATATACGGCTTTAAATATAAATATAATATGT
>JADGEY010000232.1 GCA_016744185.1 Emcibacteraceae bacterium
GTGTGTGTGTGTGTGTGTGTGTGTGTGTGTGTGTGTGTGTGTGTGTGTGTGTGTGTGTGTGTGTGTGTGTGTGTGTAGGTGTGTGGGTGTGTGTATGTATATGTGTTTACTATGTGTAATACCTACTACACTACACTACACAACACTACACAACACTACACTACACTACACTACACTACACTACACTACACTACAATACAATACACTACACTACACTACACTACACTACACCACACTACACTACACTACACACAAACTTCACCCACTGTCACTCATTCATATACCCTATTAACCATTTGATTAATTGCCCCTGCTACACTTATTCTACAGTTATACGTTTATAAATATCTCTGTTTATTTCACGCTTTAATTTCGCTAAAAAAAGCGTAGGTAATTAACGAGGCTTATCAATAAAAAATATAAATTGGCCGCTGTCGTCGATGCGCGTTTTTTTCATCAAACTCGTTATATTCGCAGACCTATGAATTATGAACCGGTGTGGGTTTTTCACAATATATCTCTTATGTAAGAGGTCTACCCCGGTATTGGTGGGTGTGGGTATGTCTGAGCTGGTGGTGATCATGAAACTAAATAAATACAATACAATAAAACTATTGGTAACATAAAGTGTGTATTTCACAATATATCATGCTACTTTATAACATTATTTACTTTGTATGATTCTGCCTTTTTTTATGTATTCCATTATCTAACAGATATATTGTGATTTCATTCACTATATATATATATGTGTGTGTGTGTGTGTGTGTGTGTGTGTGTGTGTGTGTGAGTGTGTGTGTGAGTGTGTGTGTGTGTGTGTGTGTGAGTGTGTGTGTGAGTGTGTGTGTGAGTGTGTGTGTGTGAGTGTGTGTGTGTGTGTGTGTGTGTGTGTGTGTGTGTGTGTGTGTGTGAGTGTGTGTGTGTGTGTGTGTGTGTGTGTGTGTGTGTGTGTGT
>JADGEY010000233.1 GCA_016744185.1 Emcibacteraceae bacterium
GTGGATAATCCTTATTCTTTTATTTGATTCACGTTTCACATCATCGAAATCACATCATGGATAATAATTATTTGTTCATTTGATCAAACAACACTTCTTCATCAAGATATCAACATCACCACCACCACCAACGTGAATATCATCATTGGTAATACTTACTCATTTATTTGATCAAACAACACTCCATCATCACCAATAATATCATTAGAATCTCATCATGGACATCCTGTATTACATCATCATTACATCATCATCATCATTACATCATCATTAGAATCTCATCATGGACATCCTGTATTACATCATCATTACATCATCATCATCATCATCATCATCATCATTACATCATCATCATCATCATCATCATTACATCATCATTACATCATCATTACATCATCATTACATCATCATCATTACATCATCATTACATCATCATCATCATCATCATTACATCATTATTACATCATCATCATCATCATCATCATCATTACATCATCATTACATCATCATCATCATTACATCATTATCATCATCATCATTACATCATTATTACATCATCATCATCATCATCATCATCATCATTACATCGTCATTACATCATCATCATCATCATCATCATAATAATCTCATTATATAGATACTCCGTATTCCTTCATTTGTTATACAGCACTTCAACTCTAGATCATCATCATCGTCGTCAATATAATCCCATTATGAAGACGCGAATTCCTTTATTTATCCGTATACACTTCTTTAACCAGATATAGAATCGTCTTTAGAATCTCATCATCATCATCATCATCATCATCATCATGATTCTCCACCAATTGTATTCATCAATGTAGAATTATTATAACCACCTGTACCACATCAACACCCCAATCTCATAAACACCAAATATCTTTTGATAAATCATCAGTGTTATTTTGTACATATATTATAATTGCTTTATTT
>JADGEY010000234.1 GCA_016744185.1 Emcibacteraceae bacterium
TAGGTGAATTGTTCTGTCATTTAATTTTAGTGCAAATTTAAGGATTTTTCTCATTTTAATCCTAAATTAAGGCTAACAAAAAGCAGTCCTTAGTTAGGATTATTTCTTATTTATCATGATATATAAAAGTATTGTTAATTATTTTACAATAGATAGAACGGTTTTAATATTATATGTAAAGTTAAATTATAATATTCATGACTATATAACTTATATTGAATTTGATTATAAAATTAACATACACTGTGAATGATGTGTCAGTACACTTATCACTATGTATATGTGTAAAATAAATACGCTCATTCATAGATTAAGGATAATATAACAAATAAAAATTAAAATATATTATGATTTTTAATTCTTAAAAACATATTTTATAAATAATTTAATATTAATCCAATCTAATAATACTAAGTAATGGAATATTTTGAATTTAGAAATTCACTATATGGCTAGTAAATGTCTAATAAACAAGCTATCTCCATGCAACAACACACAGTTGCTCTTTTATTAGACATTCATAATTAAAATTAAAATAAAATTATTTATTTTAGTTGCTATTGTCTATAATTCAGGTAGATCTATTATTTTTGGATGTAAATTTCAATATTTATATTTAGACCAAAAAAATATTTTAAAAATACATTATCAATTATTATTTATGGCTCTTATATAAAAAAAATCTAATATTCTTTATTTTACTGCACATGTGTAAGAAAGAAAATTCAAAGATTATGCTAAGCTAAGATAAATTTAGGAAATGCCAGAGCAGCTCAAGTCATTTTTGCAAAGCATTTATTAAGGCAAATTCTTAGCAAGGATTTATTAAGGAATTTTTTAGGATTTTTCAGAACAGACGGCCACAGTTAGCCTTAATTTAGGATTAAAATGAGAAAAATCCTTAAATTTGCACTAAAATTAAATGACAGAACAATTCACCTA
>JADGEY010000235.1 GCA_016744185.1 Emcibacteraceae bacterium
CCTCCAGGGTGTCTAAACCCTGGATCAAAATGCTGGAGAAACTCGAACAGCAACATGACGACTGTTCTGGATTTACCTTCTCCAGGTATTAATAAATTTAGAAACTTGCACACACTAACATCATGAAAGGTGAATCATGCATTTATGTTATCGGCATGTAATGAAAATTAATCAAATAAAAAATATGATAATAGTTAATAGCATAATACATGACATTGTAGTGCTTTCTTCCTACCGAGTAGTGATGGACCTATTGTGGATTACCGTAATACTGAGAAGGTCATAGACATCAGTAAGGCAAGGTCAAAGGTTATTTGTGAAATGTATTTTATCTCAAAGATCTTCTAATATGATGATGGTGATGATGACGACGATGATTTTGATGATGATGATGGTGATGATGATGATAATGATGATGATGATGATGATGATGATGATGATGATGATGATGATGATAATGATGGTAATGATGGTGATGATGATAATGATGATGATGATAATGATGGTAATGATGATGCTGAGGATGATGATGATGATGATAATAATGATGATAATGATGATGATGATGATAATTATGATGATAATGATGGTTATAATGATGATGATGATGATGACGACGATGATGATGATGATGATGATAATGATGATGATGATATGCTGATAATGATGATGATGGTGATTTTAATCATTATGTCATTAATGATGATGATGATGTCGATGATAATTATATGTTTTCTAATAGTCATTATTACCATTATTATATAACATACAATTATTCGTCGTACAATAGTGGTCAGAATATAGGTTATAGTAAAGTAGTGACCGCGAAGCATATCTTATTATCGGAAATTGAAAGTGGCGCTATATGTATTAATGTAAAAACGCACGGTACATTAACGATATAAGGGGTACTCTAAGCAATAATATGCAAACAAGTATAT
>JADGEY010000236.1 GCA_016744185.1 Emcibacteraceae bacterium
GTATTGTTTGACGTAAACTTGATATCTGGTCGATGGCCTTCCGAAGAAATGAATGAATCTGTATATACAACCTCCATGATATCTAGAAGATCAGTTACAATACGTTGAACCTTATTATGTCTTAATGTCATTTTGTGGAACATTGAAGGACATCTATTCAAAACATGGATTGTATTTTCAACCTTAGTGGAGCAATGTCTACATGAACTATCATTGTAGCCAGGGAATGACTTCAAAGGAAGGATTTGTAGACGAGACCTATGCCAATAAGACCAAGCACTAAATGAAAGTTTTGATCTTTGAGACAATAGTTTGGTAATAATCTTATGCTCAGTTGAATGGTTTAGTGATCTTGCAACACATCCCTGAACTGGGTAATCAAGAAATTTTTTAGACCATCGGTTTCTTAATACGAGACGTAAATATTTTACAGCTTTAGCAGGAGCTGTGCAGATGTCATCGATCAGTATGGATATATTTTCTGATCGGATACATCAATGCACAAATTTGTTCTGCGTGCCGCATGTCTAGTTCTGGTCCAGATATTTGCGCCTTTACTATGATATCTGTAGGCATATAAGCCATTTGTACTCAGACCAGAGATGAAGTCGGATGGAGGAATTATTTCTTCTGAATCTGCAACCGAATATATGGATTCTAAAAGTTGTTACATAGCTATTTTAGATATATCAGAGTCAGAAGAGGATATTAACTGAGTTGCCTTGGATATTGTCCATATATCTGCTTCTTGATTCAATTGACATATTGCTAGTCCGCCAATATTGCGATTAGCGTGAAAAATGGGGTTGCTGCTATGTCAGGGGTTTTGGTTATGAATCGCGTCAACTGGAGTCGATCCTTATATCGGTATTACACACACACACACACACACACACACACACACACACACACACACACACACACAC
>JADGEY010000237.1 GCA_016744185.1 Emcibacteraceae bacterium
AATCCATTCTGGCCAAAGCTATAGCTGAAAAAGCTAAAATGAATTTCATAATAGTCAAGGTATGACATTAAATACGATGGTACACTAATATATCTAAACACACACATACATGTACTGTATGATGTAACATACACATGTGTTGTATGTGTATTAATAATTGTTATATGATTATTAAATATTGAATATTATTATCAATATTGATATAATTATATTATTAAACACACACATAAACACATACACACACACATGTATTGTATGTATAGGGTCCAGAATTACTAAACAAATACATTGGAGCTAGTGAACAAGCAGTTAGAGATACTTTTGCAAGGTCATTTTATATATGTCATCATCATTGTATTAAAATGTCATCATCATCATCATCATCATCATCATCATTGGATTAAAATGTCATCATCGTCATCATCATTGTATTAAAATGTCATTATCATGTTCATCATGATCATCATTGTTTTATAATATCATCATCATCATTATTATTATTATCTTCAATATTTAAAATGTCATAATCATTAATATATTAAATATTGTCATCATTTAAATAATTGTTATCACCATAATAATAAATATCATTAGCATGATCATAAATATCATCATCATAATCATAAATGACATCATCATCATCATAAATATCATCATCATAATCATAAATGACATCATCACCATCATTAATGTCATCATCATAATTATAAATGACATCATCATCATCATAAATGTCATCATCATAAATAAAATCTTTACCATCATAAATGTCATCATCACCATCATAAATGTCACAATAATAATCATAAATATCATCATCATCATCATAAATGTCATCATCATCATCATTAATATCATCATCATAATCATAGAGCATCAGCATCAAAACCTTGCTTATTATTTTTTGATGAATTTGATTCTTTGAC
>JADGEY010000238.1 GCA_016744185.1 Emcibacteraceae bacterium
ATCTATTACCCATGCCCTATACGATAGAAAGCCTTGAGCATTTTTGTTTAACCAAGTACAGGACTATCTAGGTCGACAAATACTAATAGAAAACCCCACTGCCTATCTTGGGTATCTTCAAAGCCACATCAGCGAATGCGAATTTTTAACTGAAATCCACCAGCGAACTCAATGTGGATTACTATTGGATCTCAATAATATTTACGTCAATAGCATTAATTTAGGGATGGATACCGCCGAATATCTCAACACGATTCCCGTCAATGCAGTTCAGGAAATACATCTTGCTGGATTTACACGTAAGCCCTTAGAAAACGGCGAAATATTGATCGATACACATGGTACACAGGTGTCAGACCCCGTATGGGCGCTTTTCCGAGCATACCGTCAACACTGCAAAGCCCCAGCACTGATCGAGTGGGATACTGATATACCCGAATTAACTATATTGCTAGAAGAGGCTCAACGCGCGAAACAAGAACAAGAACAAGAACATTCCTCACCCGATAGGGTGGCCTTATGAACTTAGCACAGATCCAAGCGAGATTTTCTGATCAGCTGCTCAACCCAACAGATGCTTATAAAGCACTACAATTAGACGGCCCTTTTGCCATAGAACACTTACTGCAACTCTATAGAAATAATTTTTATATCAGCTTCACTGAATACCTAGAAGCCTGCTTCCCAACCTTGAAAGCCCTGGTAGGCGACGAGTTTTTTCAGCAACTCGCTAAGCACTTCATCAAAGAAAAGCCGCTTTCTGAAGGCAGTATAGAACGCTACGGTGCATTGCTAGCCGACTATATCCAACACTGCCCTCAGACCCAAACACTCCCCTATCTGGCTGATATATGTCGGTTGGAATGGTGTTTAGAGCAAGTAAAATCACAATTACCTGACACCGTATTCCCT
>JADGEY010000023.1 GCA_016744185.1 Emcibacteraceae bacterium
ATATTATATAACATGACATATTTACAAGAGTACCCCATGAAAAAACAACAAAGCTGTGAAAATCAAAACCCTCAAAATTTAAAAATTTCAGGTGGTGAAGCAATTTTACGCTCTGTAGTGGATAATGGGGTCGAGGTTATCTTTGGTCTTCCAGGGGCTCAAATCTATCCTTTATTTGATGCAATGGCAAAAATGAAAGACCGCGTGAAATTTATTCCTGTGCGCCATGAACAGGGCGCAGCATATATGGCGCTTGGCTATGCCCAGTCAACGGGAAAGCCTAGCGTTTTTGCGGTTGTTCCGGGCCCCGGGGTTTTGAATGCTTCGGCAGCTCTTTGTACCGCTCTTGCAACCAATTCGCCTGTCATGTGCTTAACAGGGCAAATTCCGAGTAATTTTTTAGGCAAAGGACGGGGGCATCTTCATGAGCTTCCCGATCAGCTTAGCACGGTAAAAGGCTTTGTTAAATGGGCAGATCGCATTGACAGTGCCGCAGATGCTTCTCGCAGCGTTAATGATGGTTTTCGCCGTATGATGTCTGGACGGCGGGGGCCTGTGTCGCTTGAAATGTGCTGGGACGTTATGGCAAAGCCTGCTGAAATGAGCGGCTCTTCTGCAAAGCCTCCTTTGGACGAGCTAGAGATAAATCAAGATCAAATTAAGGCGGCAGCGGCTATTATTAAAGGTAAGAGCCGCCCC
This sequence comes from Emcibacteraceae bacterium, assembly GCA_016744185.1. Lineage (GTDB taxonomy): Bacteria > Pseudomonadota > Alphaproteobacteria > Sphingomonadales > Emcibacteraceae > Pseudemcibacter. Next base: position 700 of record JADGEY010000023.1, read on the forward strand.
ATGATTATGTGCGGCGGCGGGGCGCAAGGGGCATCAAAACAAGTCCTTGAACTTGCCAAAATGCTAGGGGCGGCGGTAACATCATTTAGAGGCGGACGGGGAGTTGTGTCAGAAGATCATGAACTTGGGGTATCTTCCGCTGCGGGCTATGAATTATGGGCTGATACGGACGTGATTATCGGCATTGGCTCTCGTATGGAAATGCAATATATGCGCTGGACTCATATGATGCAGTGCCATGGCACGCCGCCGAAAGGTACGCCGCCGCTTGTCCGCATTGATATTGATCCAGAAGAACATCGCCGCCTGATCGCTGATGCACCCATTTTAGCGGATGCGGCGCAGGGCGTGGAGGCACTGATTAAAAAACTTGAAGGCATGATAGAGCGCCCTGCGGATAGTGATCGGATTACAGCAGCAAAGCTTAAAACCCGTAAAGCGATCATGGAAATTCAGCCTCAAATGGATTATTTAGATGTGATCCGTGACGTGCTGCCCCGTGATGGGTTTTTTGTGGAAGAGCTGTCCCAGATGGGCTTTACGTCTTATTTTGGCATGCCTATTTATAATCCGAGGACTTATATTACATCGGGCTATCAGGGGACGCTTGGCTTTGGATTTCCCACGGCTCTTGGGGTAAAAGTAGCCCATCCTGATAAGGCTGTTGTGTCTGTAACAGGGGACGGGGGCTTTCTTTTTGCCATGCCCGAGCTTTCCAGCGCAGTAGAAAATAAAATTGGTCTTATAACCATTGTTTTTAACAATAATATATATTGTAATATCCGCCGTGATCAAATGACAAATTATGAGGGGCGGCTGATGGGCGCCGATCTTGTTAATCCTGATTATATGAAGCTTGCGGAAAGCTTTGGCGTTCAGGGCTATCGGGTCTCTTCTCCTGCTCAGCTTCGTCCTGCGCTTGAAAAAGCAATTGCACAGGACGCTCCCTGTTTAATTGAAGTGCAAATTCCAAAAGGCGCAGAGACATCACCGTGGAAATTCATTCATCCCAATATGTAAGAACTTAAGGCTTTTATTATTCTTGCAACTCTTTAAAAGATTAGATATTTTATGTCTTACTTAAAGGGCAGGCTTATTACATATGAAACTCTTAACATTCACAACGCTTTATCCAAATGAGCTGCAGCCAAGGCACGGTATTTTTGTAAAAAATAGAATGATTCATATTGCGGCTTTAGAAAATGTTGATTTTTCTGTTATTGCGCCTGTGGCGGATGTGCCTTTTTTAAAATATTTTAAACAGAGCCGTTATTTTTTAAATAACCAGATCAAGAGCTATGAAATTCAAGATAAAATAAGGGTTTCGCATCCTAAATATTTCTCGATTCCTAAAATTACTAACACTGTAAAAAGCCTTTTTAAATCAGCGGTTAAAGAGGTTAAAAAAAATATTCCCGATATTATTGATGGGCAATATCTTTATCCCGATGGGATCGCGGCTTATCATCTTGCAAAATCTGTGAGCCGTCCGCTTGTTCTGACGGCGAGGGGCAGTGACGTTAATTATTGGATGGAGATTCCCCGTAAAAGGAAAGAAATATTAGAAGCAATAAATTACGCTTCAAAAGTAATTTGTGTCAGCGGCGCATTAAAAAAATCTTTAATAAATCATGGGGTAAAGCCTGAAAAACTAACTCTGATCTATAACGGAATTGACCATGAAGTTTTTAACGCCAAAAATAGAAAAAAATCTCCTGATTATTTTATAGCGGTTGGTAATCTCGTGCCTTTAAAGGGGCAGTCTTATATTTTAGAGGCTCTTGCAGAATTTCCAGAAGAAAGCTTGAAAATAATTGGAATGGGCGAAGATGAGGCTTTATTAAAAAAATTAGCTCAAAAATTAGGAATTACGTCACAGCTTGAGTTTATACCTTATCTTAGCCAGCGGACGCTCTGTGAATATTACGCAGGGGCAAAGGCATTAATTTTAATGTCCGAAAGAGAAGGAATGCCAAATGTTGTCTTGGAAAGTCTTGCTTGCGGCTGCCCTGTAATTGCGGCAAATATTGGAGGCATATCAGAGGTTGTTAATGAGAAAAATGGAATTTTATTAGAAAAACGTGATAGAGATAGCCTTGTCCTTGCGATTAAAAAATTACGGGGCAGTATCTATGATGTAGATACCATTGTAAAAACAGTTGCTCATATGGATTGGCAAAAGGGTGCGAAAGAACAATATGGCGTTTATAATCAGGCGCTTAAGAAATTTAAAATAGAATAGAGGTAATATATGTGCGGCGTTGTGGGGATTTTAGGAGATTTAGATCAAGAGCCAGATCAGGATTTACTAGCGCAGATGAATGATGCGCTTTACCATAGAGGTCCTGATGGTGTGGGTTATTACCAAGCCCATGGGGTTGGTTTTGGTCACCGCAGGCTTTCTATTATTGATCTTGCGGGCGGGCATCAGCCGATGAGCTGTGATGATGATATGGTGACGATTACCTATAATGGCGAGGTTTATAATTTTCTTGATCTTCGAGAAGAATTAGAAGATTTGGGCTATATATTTAAAAGCCAGTCCGATACAGAAGTTATTTTAAAGGCATATCATGCATGGGGGAAGGAGTCCGTGAAACGATTGCGAGGTATGTTTGTTTTTGCGGTTCATGACCGGCGCAGTGATGAGGTTTTTATTGTCCGTGACCGCCTTGGCATTAAGCCTTTATTTTATGCGCAGCCTACTCCTGATACATTTATTTTTGCCTCTGAAATTAAATCATTGCTTTTACACCCTGATTTTAAAAAAGATTTAAGAGACCGTTCGGTTGAAGAATATTTTGCCCTTGGTTATATTCCAGAGCCGCATACAATTTACCAGAATATGATGAAACTAGACGCTGGGCATCATATGGTAATTGATCTTAAAACAAAAAAATTCGAAATCACACAATATTGGGACGTTAAATTTACAGGCGATTATACGGGAACGTATGAAGAGGCGGTAGAGGAGCTAAAGCATCGCACAAAAGAAGCGATCAGAATTAGAATGATCGCTGATGTTAAGCTGGGTGCTTTTTTATCGGGCGGCGTGGATAGCAGCGCAGTGGTTGCAGATATTACAGATATTTCAGATCAGCCTGTTAAAACATGTTCAATTGGTTTTGATGATCCTGATTATGATGAGAGTAAATATGCGGACTGGGTTGCGAGGAAATATAAAACAGATCATCATAAAAGGACAGTCCGCTCCAATGATTTTGATCTTATTGACCGTCTGATGGATTATTATGATGAGCCTTTTGCGGATAGCTCTGCCTTGCCAACCTTCAGGGTTTGTAAGCTTGCCCGTGAAAATGTGAAAGCCGCCCTTTCTGGGGACGGAGCTGATGAAAATCTAGCAGGATACCGCCGTTATAAGCTACATATGATGGAAGAGAAAATGCGGATTTTTTTCCCCCAAGCTCTTCGCAAAGTAATTTTTGGATTTTTAGGAAAAATCTACCCAAAGCTTGATTGGGCACCAAGATTTTTACGGGCGAAAACAACGTTTCAAGGCGTTGCGAGAACCGCTACTGAAAGCTATTTTCACGGGGTGTCAATTTTTAAAGGGGAAATGAGAGACCAGCTTTTTAAAGAGAGCTTTAAAGAGAGGCTTGCAAATTATAATGCGTTAGAAGTTTTTGAACGTCATGCTCAAAATGCAAAAACAGATGATGCTTTATCTTTGGTGCAATATTTAGATATAAAAACATATATGCTAGGGGATATTTTGACTAAAGTTGACCGTGCATCAATGGCGAATAGCCTAGAAGTACGTGTTCCCTTGATCGATCATGAATTAATGCAATGGTGTGCATCGCTCCCGTCTCATTTTAAGCTAGAGGGCGGCGTTGGTAAAAAAATATTCAAAAAATCACTAGAGGGACGGATTAGCAATGATATTTTATACCGTGATAAAATGGGTTTTTCTCTTCCGATTGCCGCATGGTTTCGGGGCGATTTGAAGCAAAAAGTTAAAGAGGATATATTGTCAGATCAAATGTTAAATTCAGGCTATTTTAATCCAGATTATTTACGCCGTTTAGTAAAAGATCATCAATCAGGTTTAAGGGATTATTCTGCGCCGCTTTGGACGTTAATGATATTTTCTCGCTTTATGAAAAAACATCATTCTTCATAAAGGTAGTTTCTTCGGTTTATACGTTATTTTCTTCGTTGCAGGATAAGCCTTTAGATCATTGTTATTTTTAAGATCTTGGGCTTGCCTGATCGGTCTTTGACAGAAATTACCGCCGCAGTTTGGGCAAATATTATGAAAAACCTCTATGACGCATTTCTTGCAAAAAGTGCATTCAAAGCTGCAGATCATTGCTTCTAAAGAATGAGGCGGCAGCTTTTTATTACATTGCTCGCAGGTCGGGCGAAGTTCTAACATTATCTACTCCAAATTTTAATCCCAGTCTAAAATAACCTTGCCAGATTTACCAGATAACATAGCATCAAAGCCTTTTTGGAAATCATCAATTTTAAACCTATGAGTAATGATCGGATTTAAATCAAGCCCCGATTCCAGCATTGCTATCATTTTATACCAAGTCTCGAACATTTTTCGCCCATATATTCCGTGGATTTCAAGCCCTTTAAAAATCACATGGTTCCAGTTTACGCTCGTTCCTTCAGGCAAGAGACCCAGCAGGGCAATCTTGCCGCCGTGATTAATTGTATTCAGCATAGACTGGAAAGCCTGACCATTTCCTGACATCTCTAGCCCCACATCAAAACCTTCTGTCATATGAAGCTCTTGCATAATGGGTTTCAAATCTTGGCGGGCAACATTTACAGCGCATGTTGCGCCCATTTTTTTGGCAAGATCAAGGCGGTAATCATTAACGTCCGTGATAACCACATTTCTTGCGCCCACATGTTTGGCGATAGAAACCGCCATAATGCCAATCGGCCCTGCCCCTGTAATAAGCACATCTTCACCGACCATATCAAAACTAAGAGCCGTATGAGCGGCATTGCCAAAAGGATCAAGAACCGCCCCTAAATCATCACTAACACGCATTGGAAGAGGGCAGATATTAACCGCAGGAATGACTAAATATTCTGCAAAGCAGCCCTGACGGTTCACGCCAACGCCTGATGTATTACGGCAAAGATGCCGCTCTCCTGCGCGGCATTTACGGCAATGCCCACAGGTAATATGACCTTCCCCTGAAACTCTTTGTCCGATATGCAGCCCTTGAACTTCGCTGCCAAGCTCGGTAATTTCACCTGAAAATTCATGACCCACAACCATGGGAACAGGAATGGTTTTCGCTGCCCATTCGTCCCAATTATAAATATGGATATCTGTGCCGCAAATGGCTGTTTTTTTGATTTTAACAATAACATCATTATGTCCTGCGGCTGGCAGAGGGACATCTTCCATCCAAAGACCGGTTTCTGGTGAGGATTTTACAAGAGCTTTCATAAATCATTTTCCTTTTTTAAGAAATAATACCAAGCCCGCGCCCGATGCGTCCAAAAGCCTCTATGGTATATGTAATTTGCTCCGTACTATGAGCGGCTGAAATTTGAGTGCGGATTCTGGCTTGTCCTTTTGGCACAACAGGAAAAGAAAATCCAACGACAAAAATGCCTTCTTTTAAAAGCCTATCTGCCATATCTGCCGCAAGCTTTGCATCGCCGAGCATGACGGGAATAATCGCATGATCTGCCCCCGATAATGTAAAGCCTAATTCTGTCATGCCTGCTCTAAACTGCGCAGCATTTTTATGCAGTTTTTCCCGCAGGTCAGACCGCTCGGCAAGAAGATCAATTACCCTGCAAGAGGTTGCGGCGATCACGGGCGCAAGAGTGTTGGAAAAAAGATAGGGGCGTGAACGCTGGCGCAGCCAATCAACAATTTTTGCACTGGCTGCCGCAAAGCCACCTGACGCTCCGCCCATGGCTTTACCAAGCGTTCCTGTTAGAATATCAATGCGGTCTGTAACGCCGAAATGCTCGGGCGTTCCTGCGCCTGTCCTCCCCATAAATCCTACCGCATGGCTGTCATCAACCATCACCATAGCATCATATTTTTCCGCAAGATCGCAAATAGCGGGCAGGTTAGCCAGAACGCCGTCCATCGAGAAAACCCCGTCCGTTGCGATGAGGCGAAAGCGGGCATCTTTGGCTTCTATAAGGCATTTTTCAAGCTCTTCCATATTATTATTCGCATATCTAAAACGCTGCGCCTTGCAAAGACGCACGCCGTCAATAATAGAGGCATGATTAAGAGCATCGGAAATAATCGCATCTTCTTTTGTCAGAAGAGTTTCAAAAAGCCCTGCATTAGCGTCAAAGCAGCTTGGGTAGAGAATGACATCTTCAAACCCTAAAAACTTAGAGAGTTTTTTTTCTAATTTTTTATGAATATCTTGCGTGCCGCAAATAAAACGGACAGAGGACATGCCATAGCCATATTTGTCCAAGGCTTCTTTTGCGGTTTCAACTAAAACAGGCTCATTTGAAAGCCCTAAATAATTATTCGCACAAAAATTAAGAAGTGCGCCGTCCGAACTATCCGTCTGCACCGAAATATTTTGCGGCGTGGTGATAATGCGTTCTTTTTTATAAAGCCCCGCCTCTTTCACCTCTTGAAGCTGATCCGATATATAGTGGTTAAATGCTGCCGTCATGATTTATTTCCTTAAAACTGCATTATATTAAAATATATTTTATTATGTTTCAAATTTTTATGTTTCAAATTTAAAGTCTGGATTGGATTTTTTCATTAATTTTTCACTGCCCATGACCATATGCTCTGCCGCTATATCCATGAATTTTTTTTTAGTTAAATTTTTTGGAATAGGGGGATAATATTCAACATATAATGTACCAGGTTCTTTGATCATTGTATTTTTAACCCAGTGCTGCCCTGCATTATGGGCGGCTATAATAACAGGAAGATCTATTTTTTCTTGAATAAAATAAATGCCAGATTTAAGCTTGCTTCTAACGTTCATTTTAATTCTTGTGCCTTCTGCAAAAATTAGCAGAGGAATTTTTCTTTCTTTAACTGTTCGGGCGAGCTGAGGTGTTTCTTTATGGGCGGTCCCAGATCCTCTATTAATAGAAAGAACTTCCATTTTACGCAGTATATTTCCAATAAAAGGAACTTGGAAAAGAGATTTTTTAGAAAGGGCTGTAAGATTAGGGCATCTGCGGTACATGATAAGAGCATCAATATTGCTCATATGTTTTGATGCTAGAATAAAGCCTGTATCTTTTGGGATATTTTCCAATCCAATCTCAACGACTTTAATGCCGCCAAGTTTTTCGAGCATATAGATTTCTGAATTAATTAATTTAAGTAAATATTTTCGCATTAATCTAGGCGAGCGTAAATAACTAAGAGGCGTTAAAAAGAAAATAACGACGATAAGAATAGAGCCATAAAAATAAGTATTAAATAATATAGAACGAAAGAATTTAATCATATAAAGAGACCTAAAACCATATATTTCGTTGAAGATTAATAGTTAAATAAAGATCACACGAAAGGCAAGATTAATTATTTTTTTAAATGTTGTCGGTGAAAACATAACTCTTGACGGCGTGATAGAATCCTTTATGTTACCTTCCGTAAACATATGTGTATTTTTTGAACTTTGCGGAGTATAGAATAATGAAGCCTCTAGGAAATAGAAAATATTTATATAGCCTGTTGGCGCTCACCGTTTTTTCTATCCTAGGGTTTATGTTTTACCATTCAACGAGTGCGGCGCAAAACAGCGTTGATGATGAACTTGTACGCCTTCCTGTTTCTATTTTAAGGCTTGAAAAAAGGAAATTTTATTCTATTTCTGAAAAACTTCCAGGTCAAATCAGTGCCTTTAGAGAAGCAGATCAAGGGTTTGACCGCTCTGGAATTGTGGCAAAAATATTTGTAGATGAAGGATCAAAAGTAAAAAAAGGACAAGTTTTAGCCCAGCTTGACACCCGCAGTATTATAGCACGTTTAGCAAATGCAAAAGCAGCTCTGCATGTGGCGGAGGCAAATTTTAGTGAAGCCAAAGCACGGCTTGACATGACGGTGAATAAATATAATCGCTCAAAACAACTTTTTTCAAAAGGTCATATTTCAAAAGAAAAATTTGAAGCGGAAGAATTCTCCCTGCGCAGCGCAGAGGCGGGCATTATGGCTCGTAAAGCAGGTATTTTGCAGGCAAAAGCAGGGCTTGACATGGTCACGGCGGATTTAAACCTAGTGACGCTGCGTGCGCCTTATGCTGGATTGATCACCAAAAGATTTGTTGATGAGGGCGCATCTCTTGGCGGCGCAAAACCTGCCGTTCATATTATAGAAGATCAAAAGCTTGTCATTCACGTGGGCGTTCCTTATGGGCTTGCTCAAACATTAAAGACGGGGCAGCTTTATAATTTTAAAGGTCAAATTGGCACTGTTTCTGCTAAGCTGCGTTCGGTTGTTAATATAATTGATCAAGCAACGCAGACCGTTATGGCTATTTTTGATGTTCAAAATACAGATATGGCAGCAGCAGGAGAGATTGCCTATCTTACGTTAGATCATAAAATAGAGGCATTGGGATTTTGGGTTCCTGTAAGCGCACTTGCAGAAAGCAGGCGAGGGTTATGGAGTCTTTATGCGGCGGTAAAAGATAGTAATGGTGATTATAGAACCTCACGCCGTGAAGTGCAGATTCTATATACAGGGCAAGACCGTGTTTTTGTCAGGGGAACATTGCGCCACGGTGAAAAAATAGTTAAAACAGGGACTTACCGGCTTGTTCCAGAGCAGATTATCTCTATATCAGATAAATTTATGGGGCAAGAGCAATAATCATGCTGAAAGATTTATTTTATAGAAATCCACGCCTCACAGGAATTTTTCTTCTTATTGTTCTTGTGGGATCTCTTGCCGCGGTTGCAACAATCCCCAGACAAGAAGACCCCTATATGACAAGCCGCTTTGGCGTTGTGAATACTTATTTTCCGGGGGCATCAGCGGAAAAAATAGAAGCCCTGATAACGGAAAAAATAGAAAAATCGATCACGGAAGTAGAAGAGATTAAAGAAATTAAATCTTATTCTAAAACGGGTTTTTCTATGATACGCCTTGAATTTGAAGATGATATAGAAGGTAATGAGGAAGCAGAAATTATATGGTCTAAGATTCAGAATAGACTTTCGGCAATATCCCTTCCGATAGGAGCGAGCAAACCTACAATTTACCGCCAGAAAGTATTCGTTTTTACAGTCATGGCAGCTTTTACATGGGATGAAAAATATGGTGCGGTTCAAATTGATATGCTGTCCCGTTATGCGTCCGAACTTCAAAAAACCTTAGCCCCACTTCCTAGTACGGTTGAAACTAAAATTATTGGAGAACCTGTAGAAGAAATGTTGGTGACAATTGATCCTGCAAAATTAACCGTGACAGGTTTAACGATGGATATGGTCTCTCGCATGATTTCAGCGGCAGATACTAAATCTCCATCAGGGCAGTTTCATAGCGGTAAAAATAATTTTGTTGTTGAGCTACAGGGGGAGCTGACAAGTGCAGATAAAATACGCCAAATTATTCTTAAAAAGAATAAGGAGGGTCGTTTTTTGCGTCTTGGGGATATCGCTAAGGTACAAAAGACTGTGAAAATGCCTCTTCAGGAATTTGCCTTTTTAGAGGGACGACAGGGTATTATTGTTGGGACAAAAGTTGCGGGTGATGTCAGAGTTGATCTTTGGGTTCAAAAGGTTAAAGCTAAAATTGCAGAATTTAAAAAAAGCCTTCCCGATGGGATAAATCTTGAAGTTATATTTGACCAAAATATCTATACAGAAATGCGGCTTGGCGGGCTAATTTTTAACATATTTTTGGGCATGGTTATTATTATTTCTATGATGGTTTTTATGATGGGATGGCGCAGCGCACTTCTTGTAGGCTCTGCGCTTCCTCTTACGATTATGATGGTGCTTATTGGTTATAATATTATAGGTATTCCGCTTCATCAAATGTCTGTAACGGGACTTGTGATTGCGCTGGGGCTTCTCATTGATAATGCTATTGTATCTGTTGATGAATATAGAAAAGAACGTGAAAAAGGACATGAAATATCGCTCGCTATTCGCAATATGGTCTCTCATCTTACCGTGCCGCTTTTGGCATCTTGCGTGACAACGGCTTTAACATTCATGCCTGTGGTTTTGCTGCCCGGACCATCGGGCGAATTTGTGGGGGCAATCGGAAAATCTGTAATTTTGGCAATTTTCTGTTCGCTCTTTCTATCTCTTACAATCATTCCAGCTCTTGCAGGATATTTTGATAAAAAAGGGCTTAAAGATAGAGAATATTCAATTTTAAGGACGGGTTATAGAAATGAGAAATGGAAAGAAAAATTTCGTAGTTTTTTAAATTGGGCAATAAAAAAACCGAGCCGCGGCGTGTTTTTGTCTATCATTATTCCTCTTATTGGTTTTGCGACTGCGGGGACATTGATTAATCAATTTTTTCCACCTGTAGATAGGGATCAATTCCAAATTCAATTTAGCCTTGAATCTTCAGCCGCTTTTGAAAAGACATTTGCGAGCATTAAAAAAATTCGTAAAATTATGGAAAAATATCCTGATATTATCAGTGATCATTGGTTCATTGGGGTTAATCCCCCAAATGTTTATTATAATATGGTTTTAAATCAAGATGGGACGAGCAATTCAGCGGGAGCTTTTATTCAAACAACTTCTGCGGCGGCAACACGTCAAATTGTATCTAAATTACAGTTAGAGCTGCGCCGTATGATGCCAGAAGCTGTTGTTCTTGTTTTACCTTTTGAACAGGGTCCCCCTTTTGAAGCACCTGTTGAAATTCACCTTTATGGGCAAGATTTAAAAATTCTGGGTGCAAAAGCAGAAGAAATTCGCAGTATTCTTGCCGTAAGTAAGAATGTGACTTATGCAAAAACAAGTATGATTGTGAATAAAGCTCAACTTAATTTTGAGCCTGATAAACTGTTAAGTAATATGGCAGGGCTTGATATGCGTAATTTAAGTGCAGAGCTTAATAGCCGCCTCGAAGGTATTATGAGTGGTTCTGTGTTAGAGGGTAATCAGGAGCTTAAAATCCGTCTTCGTACCGCAGGAGATGACCGTGCTAACTTGCAAAATATTATGTCTAGCCCTGTGAGCATTAATAGCGGGGCAGCGACTGCACTTGGCGCGCCTCTTTCGGCTCTTGGGACAATGAAACTTACCCCAGTGGTATCTCAGATCATTCATTTAGACGGGCGCAGGCTTGTGACGGCATCTGCAAATATTATGCCTTTTACTTTGCCAGAAATTGCTTTAACAGATTTCCTAACACGGCTAGAGGAAAGCGGCTTTGCCATGCCAGAAGGATATGAGCTTCAAATTGGCGGCGAGGCGATGGAACGTAAAAAATCAGAAGGCGGAATGTTTAAGACTATGGGGCCGCTTATGGTTATTATGGCAGGCGTTCTTGCTCTTGCTTTTAACAGCTTTACATCTGCTGGAATTATTCTTTTAGTCGCATTTTTAAGCGCAGGGCTTGGTTTATTCTCTATTTGGATATTTGGGTTTCCGATCGGCTTTACAGGGATTATGGGCATTATGGGGCTAATTGGTCTTGCCATTAACGATTCTATTGTGGTGCTTGCCGCTCTTAGAGCCAACCCGAAAGCGAGAGAGGCAGATGCGGACGCTATTATTGAAACTGTCATTTATAGCTCACGTCATATTTTTTCAACCACTCTAACCACCATTGGAGGATTCCTGCCGCTGATTATTTTTGGCAGCAGCATGTGGCCGCCTCTTGCAACGGCAATATCAGGCGGCATGGTCGGCGCAACTATTCTTGCTCTTATCTTTGTGCCATGCCTTTATTACGTTAGGGTTCGCAGGCGTGTGAGAAAGCTAATATGGGGGGGTGATCTAAATGCTCTATCAGTTGAAAAATAGGCTTCTATAGATAAAAAAACTAAGAGCCAATAGATTTTTCCTCATCTTGCTTGCAGAGGAACATAAATCTTGCGGTCAGCAAGATGAGTGAACATATAGAAGAAATAAACACGCCTTCCATAAGACCAGAAGCCCCATGTCCTAAGGCAAAAGCAAGATAATGGCAAAGCGGTACCATGATGATTAAATAGCTAATAATATAAAGAGCTGTTGGCACCCATACATCACGGCGGCCCCGCAGCGCTGACCCTATAACAGTTTGCCCGCAATCAATCACCACCATCATGCCGCAAATAATAAGAAGAGGGGTTGCGTAAGCAATAACAGCGGCATCGCTTGTAAAAAACTTGATGAAAAACTCTGGAACGAAGAGCATGACTGCCATAAAAGGCAGCATAATAATACTGCTTAAAGCCAGTCCTGAAAAGCCTGCAATTTTCATATCAAGAGGGTCATCACGTCCGTAGGCAACACCGACCCGAACGGCGGTCGCCCCTGAAATCCCTATGGCAATCATAAAAGGCACGCCAAAGATGTTAAAGGTAATGCTCATAGAGCTTAGCGCAATGCCGCCAATCCAGCCGCCAAAGATATAAAGCATAGCGAAGCCAGCATGCTCTACGCCATTGGTAAGCCCTGTGCCATAACCAATTTTTCGCTGCATTTTCCAATCTTTTAATTTAAGGCTGATTTTTTCTCTGATGCCAAATTTATTTTTCTCTTTCATGTTCCAGACATAAATGAACAGGGCTGCCGCTAAAAGCGTACGTCCTATTGTTGTTGCCCATGCCGTCCCCACAGCCCCCATAGGATCAAAGCCGTAATGACCGTAAACAAAAACATAATTAAGCCCCACATTGACGATATTCGCAATCAGCATCATAATCATACCTGGGAGGGGCTTATGAATGGCTTCGAGAAAAAACGTTGCTGAAATCATCATCATCGTCATGGGAATACCAAGAGCGATAACTTTGCAAATTTCGGCGGCACCTTTGGCGATAACGGGGTCTTGGTCTAGGGCTAAAAACAGCGGCTCAGCAAAGAAACAAAGCACCGTTCCAAACAGCCCAAGAACGACAGAATAGGGCATAGATCGCCACCATACACGCCCGCATTTTTTATAATCCTTCTCACCATAGGCATTGGAGGTTAGAACCATCGTTCCCATCATAAGACCAATGCAGACCACAACAATAGTGGTAATAAGCATGTTAGCAAGAGACTGAAATTCCAGCTCACTGGTAAGATAATGCCCAATCATCATTGTATCGACAATGCCCATCGCCATAATGCCAAGACGCTGAATGATAATTGGTATAGAGAGGCGGAAGAGTTCAGAAAATTGTCTCTGAATTCTATGCTTTAACCAATGGGGGTCTTGCTTGTCAATAATGGGCGCTGCGTTTTTAGTCATTATGCCTGCTTTGGTGCTTTGAAAATTTCCACATAAAAAAGGCCTGAACTTATGAAGTTCAAGCCTTTTCTTCATATTACTTTAAATCTTATTGATCAAGCTTTAAGACTTTATCAATAGTCCCCTGCGCCAGAGGATGGTATCCAGAGCGTGCGGTTTTATAAATGTCGCGAGCGATCACCATGCCTTTTTTTGTTGTAGCAAGCTCGGCGTAAAGCGGAACAATCAACTTACGCCGTCCAATAGAGATGATGTAATTTCTTAACCTCTTTTTTACCGCATCATAATAATCATGACGCAGAGCTTGCAGCAGCCATATATGAGCAATCTCATTATTCTTAGACTGGGTTAAATTAAATGCCCCGTCCAGTTCAGCCATGCGGGCGGCTTTCATGTCAGAAGGTAAATCATTAAGAAATTTAAGCCATTCATGAACGGTCCAAGAAGCTGTAGGCATATTTTTTAAGGTGATTTTACCTGCAAGCCAGTCTGTTCTGCCTTGTGCGACCTTTACAAAAACGTCAGAGGTTGGGTTTGGTGTGTTTTCAGGCATCTTACTGGAATGAATCCAGAAATTAATCTCTTCCATTGAAACAATGTTCGGGTGTTTATCAATCAGTTCTTTTTTAATATAAGCTTTGATTTTCGGCGTATCCATTGATTGAAAGCTGAATGTTTGAAAATATCCCTTCATAAAAGGATCAAAGATAGCACGGGTGAATTTTGCTTCAAGATACATTAAAAATAATTGACCCTTTGTATAAGGAACGCCTGAAAAAGCATCATCAGGATCACGTCCGTCAAGCTTAAGATTGAGTATTTTATCATTTTCTGAAAGAGTTTTTAATTCATTTTTAAGACCGTTAATAGACAGAACCTGTTCCATGACTGCACGGCGCTTGCCATAAACAACTTCCATGATACGGTTTTCAACATAGGAGGTAAATCCTTCGTTAATCCACAGATCTTCCCAGTTGCTATTGGTCACTAAATTTCCAGACCAAGAATGGGCAAGTTCATGAGCAATGAGCCCTACAAGGCTTTTATCGCCTGCAACAACAGTTGGCGTGATAAAGCTAAGACGGGGATTTTCCATGCCGCCAAAAGGGAAGCTTGGGGGAAGCATTAAAATATCATAACGTCCCCAGCGATAGGGACCATAAAGCTTTTCAGAAGCATCAATCATCGCTTGAGTATCGACAAATTCTTCTGCTGCTGCGTCCAAAATATATTTTTCAGCATAAATGCCCGTTATTTTTGACATGGCTTTAAAATGAAGGTCGCCCACGCCGATAGCAATGAGATAGGGCGGGATTTTTTGCGGCATGGTAAATTGATAATCACCGTCTTTCGCCGTGCCAATCTCATTATTAGCAGACATAACAGCTAAAAGCTCATTTGGAGTTTTAATATTCGCTGTATAGGTCAGGCGCATCGCAGGGCTGTCTTGGATTGGAATCCAGCTTCTTGTATGGATTGCTTGTCCTTGAGAAAAAAGAAAAGGATGTTTTTTTCCTGCTGTTTGAGCAGGGGTTAGCCACTGCAAGCCAGAGGCTTTTGGCAGGGTGTTGTAATAAATTTTAACCTTTATCGTACCTGCTGGAATAGCAATGGTTAGTTTTGATCCCATCATTTTATCACGGGCAGAGACTTTAAAATCAGTTTTTTGCCATTTTTTATTGTGAATTTTAACAGTGATTTTCTTAATTTCAAGATCACGAGTATCAAGAATAAAATGCTTGGCAGTTTTATCAATGATTTTAATGTCATATTCAGCCGTGCCGCGCATGATTTTTTTTGAAAAAAGGACGGTGAGGTCAAGATGTAAATGTGTGCCGACAATTTTATCATCATTACTATATGAATGCTTATCCACCGCATGGGCTGGTAAGATGCTCAGACTAAAAACAAGCGTTATTATCAGGGCTGTAAATTTATTAATTTTATTAAACATGTTATTTTCCCATAGATATATTTTATATTTTGATCTCATTAGTTTAATCCAGATTTAATGGTTGCACAAGGGGGGAATTTTAACTTAAAAAAAAGCCCCGATCCTAATGGTCGGGGCTTCAAGTCTTGGAAGATATCAGGGGAGAGATTCTCCCCGTGACATATTTTCGAGATTATAAACCCCGAGAATTCTGGAGAGCTAAGATAGAGCGGATAGGCTCTATCTTAGCCGTAATATTAAATTGAACTGCGCTTTCTAATCTGGATAACGATATAAGTCATAGCGGCGGCAATTACAACGCCTATAAGGCAGTCGGTAGATAGAACGGTTTTAAATAAACTATTGGATATCGCTAGGACATCAAAAGTATTGTGGAGATTTATATCTTGAAAAACTTCTCGTAGAAACTTTAAATTACCGTGGCTTAAATGAGTGCCAACCCAATTTCCTAAATGTTCACTATGGAAAATCAAAAATTCTGCTGCTATTGTAATTGCGGGGATAATAATAGCTGTTAAAAATGGTGCACGTTTCGCAGTGACAGAGACAAGCATGAACCATGCAAATATTGGAGCTAGCCAGATTGCTGTTGTTGTAATATAGGTCAGGAACAATCCTGTGACGCTGAAAAAGCTAGCAGATCCCCAAACATTTTGCCAGATATTAATATCCGTAGAGGATAAAAAATATGATATCATAAGAAGTATAAATGTTTGTATAATCCATGCAAAGGGTATGGCAACAAGAGGAATGACAAATAATACTGTTAGGATTTTGCTCATTACAGTTTGGGTATCAGATACAGGCATCGATTTCCAAAATAAAACACTGCTGTCTTTTCTTTCATCATAAAGAGACCCTAATGCTGTAAAGATCATAGCGAGGGTAACGCCAATCCAAATTAATACAGTAGAAGCAAGTAGAGCAAAGTTAATAATGCCTTCTGGAAAAGTTTCCGCATGCTCGGCAGTAATTCGAATGTTGCCCATACGAAGCTCCCCTGTGGAGATTATAGCAATGAGTGACATGATGATGAAAAGACCCGTAATAACCATTGGAGTGTAAAAGATTGCTCTTTTATGCTCCCAAAACTCCCTAATCATTAGGGTTTTAAAAGGGCTGTAGCTGTTAATTTTTGTTAATGTAATATTGTTAAGAACATTATTCATGAGTTTTCTCCTCTTTATCTTGTGCTTAAAATTTTCAAGTTTTCGATTAAAGAACTTTTATGTTGAGCTTCTGCAAAATTTATCCCGCCGATGCTGAGAAGAACAATCAGAAGCCCTGCATTCAAAGCGGAATGTATTTTCAGCATCTTCATCGCTGAAGGATCTGTTTTTTCTGTGTCTTTTAAAAGAGTGTTTTTATTTAACATTTTTTTCTCCTCATTAAGGGGGTTAATTTATATCTATGCTTTTAGGTGATGCACCGTCGATGCAATAAAATGAAGCTGGTCTTTTTGTATTTTGTGAACCGTTCCACCTGTTACAGTGGCAATACAAAGAATAACGGTAAAACATGTGCTTACAATGATGTTATTTGTATCAATTGCTGTAAGGATTCTGCGTTTTAGACCTTTTTTCTCTTGTGAGTTTTGAGCAAGTCCGATGAAAGATTCTGGGTTAATATTATCTGCAAAAATAGTCATTATTTTTCTCCTGTCATGAGGGTTACGAAGAGGTCTGATAAAGACAGACGGCTTACTTCGCCTAATTGTTTTAAATTGTTACGGTCTACGCCTTTATAAATAAAGCTTGAGCGGCCAAATGTTTTCTCTTCTGATATAGGTCCTAGGGCGCGGGCTTCACCTTCCTTGCCTTGTTCTGGAATGAGGCTGCACCAATTCGCGCTAACATCTTCCATTGAACCTGTATACATAATTTCACCTTCTCTAATAAAGATCACATCGGTTAGGATATTTTCGATCTCATCAACTTGGTGAGTGGTAATGATGATTGTTTTATCATCATCAAAATAATCGCTTAAAAGCTGACCATAAAATTTCTTACGGTAAAGAATATCAAGTCCTAGCGTTGGCTCATCAAGAACCAAGATCTTTGCGTCAATAGCCAAAATGGCAGCTAAATGAACCTGTACAACCATTCCTTTTGAAAGCTTTCTAATTTTCTTATCAAGAGGAACGCTTGTTTCTTTAAGAAAATTCAGAGCTTGCTCGCGGTTAAAATTAGGGTGGCTTCCTTGTACAAAGTCAATCACTTGTTGAACAGTCATCCATTTTGGAAGTGTTGCCACATCAGAAATGAAAGAGACATGCTTCATAAGCTCATTGCGCTGTGCATAAGGGTCAAAACCATTTACAGACAATGTGCCATCAAATGATGTAAGCCCGAGGATCGCATTAATTAAAGTTGTTTTACCTGCGCCATTTGCACCAATAAGACCAACAATTTGACCTTTTTTAATTTCAAGATCTACCGATTTAAGGGCTTCAAATGATCCAAATTTTTTACTAAGCGACTGTGCTGTAATCATATTTACCATAATATTGTCCTTAATTAATTTTATGATTAGTAGATTGTTCAAGAAGCTCTTTTAGACCAAGTCCAAGACGTGAAATACGTTCCATAATCAGAGGCCATTCCTCATTTAGGAATTTTTCTTGCTCGTTTGCTATTAGGTTTTTTCTAGCACCTTCTAAAATAAACATTCCTAAACCTCTTCTTTTTTCTACTAATCCGTTTTCTACTAAATCCGCATAGGCCTTTGAGGCTGTAATGGGATTGATTTGATATTCAACCGCTACTTTGCGTACTGAGGGAAGGGCTTCACCTTCTTTTAAATTTCCATCCATAATCATGGACATGATTTGATCTCTTAACTGCAAGTAGATCGGCTGATCTGATTTCCACTGGTCTGCCACTATATTCTCCGATCATTTGTTTCAGAACACTGTTTTAGTGTTGTGGTGTTTAAGTGTTGTACATAGATATAACACCAATACAGAAAAGGGCAAGCTTTAAAATGAATAAAAATTAATATTCTTTAAAAACAAGTGGTTAAAATTATATATTTCTTGCCGCACTGTGTTATAGTCTGCGTTAACATGTAGAAAAGATGTATTATATGATAAAAAAAGAATCACTTTATAGCAGACTTACCCAAGAAATAGAGGCGGTTTTGGAAGGGGAAGATAATGAAATTGCAAAGATGGCAAGTATTTCGTGCCTGCTCTTTTCTGCGTTTGATGATTTTTATTGGGCGGGATTTTATCTTGTTGATTCCAAAAAACCAAGGGAGCTTGTTGTCGGGCCTTATCAGGGAACGTTAGGCTGCCTTAGAATTTCATTTGATAGGGGTGTGTGCGGCGCAGCAGCCCATGAATTAAAGACTCAAATTGTCAAAGATGTTAATGAATTTGGGGGTCATATTGCGTGTGATCCTAAAACTAAGTCAGAAATTACTTTGCCTGTCTTTAACCAAGCGGGCGATCTTATCGCTGTATTTGATGTGGATAGTACGGTAAAGGCTGCATTTGACCAGACCGATCAATTTTGGCTAGAGAAAATTCTAGTGGCGCAGTTTTCTAAATGATGCGCATATGGTTAGAATATAGAATTATTAGGGTCTTTTAATGCAGGTAAGAGGCGGCGCATCTGTTTGAAAGCTAATCACATTAATGACTTCTCGCAGCGGATTAATGCTCACTCTCATATGATGTTGATTTGCATGAAGAATGTGAATATCATCAAGCATGAAGCCAACATGACCAGGGAAAAAAGCCAGATCCCCTTTTTGCGGAATTTCATCATCATTCAATATGCGTCCTAAAGTCTTAAGCTGTATAGCACTATCACGCGGCACATCAACCCCCGTTGCAGCAAAAGCAAGCTGTACGAGACCAGAACAATCAATTCCTGCATTACTTCTTCCGCCCCAAAGATAGGGCGTATAAAGGAATTTCATGGCTTCTGATACGGTGCATTTGCCAAAATCTTTAGAGACATGTTCTGCATAAATCCAGTTTCCATCTATAAGCTGCATAAAACCTTCATGCGGACGCTCATCAATAAGACTAAGCTCGCTCATCATGTGAATATGAGTAAGGGGAGGATTCTTTACATTAGGATCGGTGTAAATAAAACTAGAAACTTCAGATAAATAATGGGTTGTTGGGAAAATATCAGGGCTTAATTCTTCTAACAGGCAATATCCTACATAGCCATCTTTTTCAGATTGACCCCATGCCCAGCCTTCTTTAATTTCATAAACGTCAAATTTTTCTCCATAAAGAAGTTGACTGACAAGAGGAGAGCTTATGTTTGGCTGTGCTTTTAAATTCGTGACACCAAAAGCAGTTTGAAATTTTTGAGCTTTGATAAAAGTGAATTTATTACTATCTAATTGTTTTTCTAAAAAATCAGCAGCAATAGAATCTTTAAAAGGGGTAGTGCGGGGGTCAAATTTACTCATATTGTCCTCATCAGGATTACTTTATTTGTTGTATCTTCTTATTTGATGCCTCTATTAATTCAGCAAAATCTGTCAAGAACACTGCCCCTTTGACGGTACGTTGCAGCAAAACATTTCTGCGGTCTTTCTCGTCTCTTAAGCGTTTTACAAACCCTAAAACACTCAGAGCATCAATCGCGCGGGTAATAACAGGTTTTGATACATTAAGCTGGGCTGCAAGTCCCCTTACAGTATGAGGCTGTGGATCTAAATAAATATGCAGAAATATTGTAAATTGACGTGATGTAAGGTCGGGGAGTTTTTGAGTGACAATTTCAGTTAAAATTTGTTTCCATAGGTGCAGCCCTTGATGCCCACTTAATTCAAAATCCATATTTATGCCCCTCCAGTTCTTAGAGATACTATTACGCTATTTACTAATGGTAATTATAAGCAGAAAAAGCCATTAGAAAAGACTTAATTTTCTTTAGGTTTAACTTTTTATTAATAATAATGCAAATTATTATTTAATATAGATGCCGCAAAGCAAGGTAAAGCATGTATTTTAAAGGTTTTATTTAAAATATCTTTCTGCTAATAGAGCATAGACAGCTCTTAAAGCCATCGATTCTCCTCCTTTGGGACGGCCAGAACGATCAGAATTATTCCATGCATATATGTCTAAATGCGCCCAAATTTTTACATTTGAGACAAAGTCTTTTAAATAAAGAGCCGCTGTAATTGCGCCGCCAAATCCGCCGCCGCCCATATTATTAATATCAGCGATAGAACTTTTAAGGAGCTTTCGGTAAGGCCTATAGAGAGGCAAGTGCCATAAAGGGTCATTTTGCAGCGCAGAATGGCGCATAAGGTCATTTGAGAACTCTGCATCATCACAGAAAAAAGGTGGTATATCTGCGCCAAGAGCAACGCGCGCTGCGCCTGTCAATGTGGCAAAATCAAGCAGTATATCAGGGCTTTCTTCACTGGCAAGAGCAAGGGCATCGCATAAAACAAGCCGCCCCTCTGCATCTGTATTGCCAATTTCAACGGTTTTACCAAGATATGTTTTAATAATATCCCCAGGTCTAAAAGCATCACCAGCGATATTATTTTCCACCGCAGGAATTAATATACGCAGATTGACATTTAATTCCTGCGCCATGATTAAACTTCCAAGCCCAAGAGCATGAGCCGCCCCGCCCATATCTTTTTTCATGATAAGCATGCCAGAAGAGGGCTTAATATCAAGGCCACCCGTATCAAAACAGACCCCTTTGCCGACCAATGTTACTTTAGGGGCATCATGATTTCCCCAGCGAATATCTATCAGGCGTGGTTTATTGAGAGCGGCGCGCCCAACCGCATGGATCGTTCTATATCCTTTAGCTAGTAAATCATCGCCCACTATTTCTTTGTATGATGCGCTGTATAAATCTGCGAGTTCTTTTGATGCAGCAGAAAGCTCGCTAGGCCCCATATCGCATGTGGGCGTGTTCACAAGGTTACGGGTAAGGCAGGCCGCTTTAATATAATTTTGCAGCAAGGCAGCATCAATGTTTTTAGGGATCACTAAGGATGCAAACTCTGGTTGTTTTTTTGTAAGATATTGATCAAATTTATAAGAGCCCATTGCCCAGCCAAAGGCGGCTTGCAATGCATCATTTTCAGACATATCTTCCGTAAAATAATAAAGTGCTTTGGGCAGCGAAGATGCAATAGAGCTATAATGCCACGGGGGTTCTATTTCATCTTTTGCCCCTAGACCTACAAAAATTTGGGCGATGCCGCCTTTTTCATTGGGAATAGCAATATAGGTTCCCGCTACGGCTTTAAATTCATTAATCTTCACCCATTTTTGAATCTTAGGGACAAGAGATATTTGCCATTCTTCAAAATCATCAGAGGCTATCGCTGTTAAAGGAATAGCATCATCTGTTTTTTGGGCAACGAGATAAGGATAATCCTTTAAATTGGTATAATGAGCCATTGATTTTCTCCGACTTGAAAGGGTGATGTAAAATGATACCATCTTATAAACAGGAGTAAAAGAAATGTCTAAATTTTCTTTAGGTGTTTAAGAATAAAAAAAGCGGCATATAAGCACCGCTTTTAAATATATTATTAGAAAAACACTCTTGTAAATTATTCCATATCACGAATATAAGCATCAAGAAGATCGGTAAAACGGTTAAATTGGGCTAAAGTAGGAGATAGATCTCCATATTCATCCCAGTCTGTGATGCGGGTTTCTAGCTTTCCTTCTGAGAGGAGGGGTAGAGCTTTTGACATTGCTTTAAAAGCAGCTTTATAATTTGCAAGTTCTGCCGTGTTTGGGTCTATAAAATCAATGGACTTGGTTTCAGTGCCTTGCTTAGAAGGGGTGTCTTTGAGGGAAAATTTCATGGATCGTGACATGAGTTTACTTTCTTTTTAACTTGTGGGGTTTTTATTGAGGGGCGCTATCCCTGCCGTTAAGGCAATTTTTTGGCTTTCAAATTACTCATCATAAAATCACTATATTCTAATATAATTATTAACAGAATATAATAAATAAAAAGTTAAGTTATTTTGAATCAATATGAAAATTAAAAAAGGAAGTTAAACAAG
>JADGEY010000240.1 GCA_016744185.1 Emcibacteraceae bacterium
TCTCACAGCTGATCTAATCAGTCGCTCAAGCTTATATATAGTATAATTAGGTAGAGAAACATAAATAGAATTAACATAATCAATTTGAGAAAAAATAAGAGAATTTACCAATAAAACGCAAGTTTTTTCATTGATAAATTCTCTTATCATTCGGATCCTGTATAGTGTTAAATTCACCTTCCTACAAATATATGCTATGTGGTTAACAAAAGTTAAATCAGTATCAATGAGGAAGCCTAAGTTTTTGACAACTTTAGAAGGGACAATAATAACGTCATCAATGCTCAAAACTGGAAACACAATAGAACACTTTGAAAAATTAAGCAATTCTGATTTGGAAGCATGATGGTGATGATGATGATGATGACTATGATGATGATGATGGTGATGATGATGATGATGATGATGATGATAATGATGATGTTGATGATGTTGATGATGATGATGATGATGGTGATGATGATGATGATGGTGATGATGATGATGATGATAATGGTTATGGTGGGGGTAGAATAGGTGTTGATATGGTCGTGGTGGTAGTGGGGGTGGTGGTAGTGATGATGATGATGATGATGATAGTTATGGTGGGGTAGCGATAGTGGTGGTTGTGGTGTTAGTGGGGGGTGATGGTGATGATGATGATGATGATGATGATGATGATGATGGTTATGGTGAGGGTAGCGATAGTGGTGGTAGGGGTGGTAGTGGGGTGGTTGTGATGGGTGTTGTGGACACGGTAGTAGTGTAATGGTGATGATGGCCATGGTGGTTGTGATGGGGGTAGCGATAGTGGTGGTCGTGGTGGTTGTAGCGATAATGGTAATGATGATGGTGGTTATGGTGAGGTAGAATAGGTGTGGATGTAGTCCTAGTGGTAGTGGGCGTGGTGATGTATATGGT
>JADGEY010000241.1 GCA_016744185.1 Emcibacteraceae bacterium
TATGCCATTTTTGTTTATTTATTTTTTATATTGAACATATTAATATGAAAACAATATGATTATTAAATTATTAGATCTTTAGTTCAAACCAATACATATATCCAACTAATATTTAGTTAATATTATAATATCTAAATACATATATAATTACCAAGTTTCCCAATGTCCATGAAAACTTTTTAAAACTCCAGTGAATACTCTTATAAATTCATTTTGATAATGTATATCATTTTGATAATACTCATCGAAGCTTAATTGCATTTCAATAATTGATGGGTAATTAGTTAGAGTATAGCATTTTTGTTTATTTATTTTTTATTTTGAACATAGTAATATGAAAACAATATGATTATTAAATTATTAGATATTTAGTTCAAACCAATACAAACATATATCCAAACCCAACCCATACTAAAACCATATACACAAACTAAAACTACATTATCTAAACATATATACAAACTCAAACCATATTCTCTAATTTACACCCAAACCCATACTCCCACAGAAATATGATAAACATATTTAAAATTAATAGCTTATACAGTTAAAATTTAGTTAGAATGTTACTTTTTTTAAATTTGCATAATATATAAAATATTCTCGAGAATATATAATAAGAAAATCAATTAAAAAATAACTTTTTAAAATTAAAATCTCATTATACCCTAATATAATTCATTTTTTAACATTTTTGTTTTACATTTATGATCGGATTACTCGTACCAAAATCATATAAAATTTTGAGACAAATCGAGAAATTTTTCAAAAACCAAATAAAATTGATAGATATATGGATGGAATTTTGAAATTGAAATCACTCATTTCCGAATTTCTCTCGACCTATTTAGTTTTAAAATACCAATTAAATTGCAAATGATTACCTTCCTTATCCTTATT
>JADGEY010000242.1 GCA_016744185.1 Emcibacteraceae bacterium
AACGCTGCCTCTACAGCCGACAAGTCTGAAAACAAGGTTTTGTCTGTTCCCGTTCTCACCGAGGAAGAACAACAATTGGCAACTAGCAATCTTTTCAAAGACCAGTTTGTATTATTTGTTTAATATTTTATTTCTTAAGTAATGTTATGAATTAATTATAATGTAAGTTATAATACATTAGTTACTCATTGGAATTAAAACAGCTCCCTCTAACCTATACTGCCTACATCACCACCACTAACACTACCACCGCCGCCACCACCCTCATCACATCCACCACCACAACCACCACCACCACCAGCACCCCCTCACCCCCACCTATACCGCCACCACCTAACCCAGCCACACATTTCCCCTAGTGACCAATATTGGCCATTTTCATGTTTACTTTACGGCTTTGCAATATAATGAAACCAAGTGATATATTGATTCTATTTGATCGACCACCGCCACAACCACCTCCGTCTCTGTTGTGTTTGCGGTGGTCTTTTTATTGGTGTGTGTGAGTGTGTAGGCTGTGTAGGCGGTGGTGTATGCGGTGGTGTATGCGGTGGTATAGGCCGTGTTAGTGGTGGTCTTTTTATTGGTGTGTGTGAGTGTGTAGTCTGTGTAGGCGGTGATGTATGCGGTGATGTTGGCCGTGTTTGCGGTGGTCTTTTTATTGGTGTGTGTGTGTGTGTGTGTGTGTGTGTGTGTGTGTGTGTGTGTGTGTGTGTGTGTGTAGGCTGTGTAGACGGTGGTGTATGCGGTGGTGTATGAGGTAGTGTGTGCGTTGGTGTTTGTGTAGGCGGTGTAGGAGGTGGTGTATGCGGTGGTGTAGGCGTTGATGTTGGTGTTAGTGCCAGTGTTTGTTTTTGTGTTAGGGTGGTGCTAATTGTGGTGTTAGAGAT
>JADGEY010000244.1 GCA_016744185.1 Emcibacteraceae bacterium
GGAGAAAGAGGTCTGGTCGGAATAGAAGGTTGGCTCATTTTAAACTTTCGCTACTTGTTTCAGCAAATTTATGATATTTTGTGTGATTTCCAATTTAATTATATTGTATAAGTCATTTATAATAATAATAATATTAACACCACCATTTTACTATTTTATTTTGAATCATTTACTTATAAATATTATAATGGCAATATTCATAATTAAAACATTCTTAATTACCAAACAATCTAGTATAATCCCCATATATATATATATACAATCTGTTTACACAGTAAACACAGTAGACAAGTGTGATTTAATTTATTTGTAAGTTGTGGTAAAGACTCCTATTCCCTTGGTTGTGTCTATGTTAAATGGATATACAATATAGATAGACAGGTAATGCTGACAGGTAATATATGGGCAGGTAAAGATATCCTAGGTAATCCTAGGCTAATAAGCTTCACAGTCGGGGTTGGATATTATTACCACTGAAACCAAGACATTTGTGTATTTCACTAACTGTTAAAACTTGACATGTTGACAGGTAAGTGTAGCTAATATATTGGTATATAAAGGTATCAGGGTAGCCATTAAAGCTATTGTTAAGCTTCGCACTCGGGGTTGGATATTATTACCAGTGAATCCAACAAAAACACATTCTCATTTCTGACTAACTGTTAAACGTTGACATGGTGGGTAAGTGTTGCTCCAGTTGCCTGGCCAAGGGATGGATGCCAGCGTTTTGAGTGATTGCATAACCACATATATTCTCAATTTCATTCCACCTCTTGGTTCTCTCCTGTATGCGTAAGTGTGTGAGTGTGTGTGTGTGTGTGTGTGTGTGTGTGTGTGTGTGTGTGTGTGTGTGTGTGTGTGTGTGTGTGTGTGTTTGTGTGT
>JADGEY010000245.1 GCA_016744185.1 Emcibacteraceae bacterium
TCACACGCACGACTGAAAACTATAATACTAGTTGATATTAGTGCATAAACCATTAGGTTACAGGTTACAGGTTACACCACACACACACACACCGCACACACACACACACCGCACACACACAAAACACACACACACACACCGCACACACACACACACACACACACACACACATACACACATACACACACACACACACACAAAACGCATACACACACACACACACAAAAACAAAAACGCATACGCACACCGCACACACACACACACACACACACACACACACACACACAGATTGATATAGATGAAATGATACACGAGAAATCACTGCCTATTTATGACACATCAGACATCAGACTCTTGCAAAATGCTGATGTGAAGCAGGAATGTGTGGCCGAAGGAGTGTTTATGGTACCGGCTAACCAGAATGAAGAAGCAGGATGGGTGAATAGTGATTGTGTGCCGGGTATGGGGGAGGAGGGCCAGCATGGGGGGAGTGATACCGTTGGAACTGATCAAATTGGGAACATTGGCAAAGAGTTTAACGTAGAGGATGGTGATATTCAGAGACGCCAACCTATTGGCAGAGATCAAGTTTCGATCCATGGGAAAGAAGAAGAAACGGTTGCCAACGTAAAAACCGTTGAAACCACGAGCTTTGATGGAGTAGACGGAGATATCGTCGGAGAAGATCTCCCCGAAGAGATTGTAGCAGAAGATTGCCCGCAGATCTCAGGGAATATTGAACAAGGAGGTCCTACTTGTGAAATTGATTCAATACTTCTAGGCGAGGATTCTTCAATATCCCTCGCGAAAGAGAATTCATCTCAATGTAACTCATCAGGAAATATGGAGGGAAGCAATAAAAAGTTTGTAATATATATATA
>JADGEY010000246.1 GCA_016744185.1 Emcibacteraceae bacterium
GCGACAGCATATGGTGTCATGTGAAAAGATACATCTGTCGTATCTCTGTCATAAGTCTGACGGCGCGGGGGAATGATTTCTGTGATTATATCCGCTTACTATCAATGACAGGCAAGGGATAAATAAATGACGCAGGACAATAATAGCAATATTGAACTTTCAGAGGCAGAGCAGTTGAATTTTTCAGAGCCTTCCTTTGAAGATGGTTTTAATTTTTTCTTCAAAGATGGCTCTGATATAATTAGGGCTTCTTGTAGTGTATGGATTCGCAAAGAAACTATCGACATTAACGGGGAGATGAAATCTAAAACCCAAGAATTTGGTAATATGGCAACTCGTCATAGTATTGTTCATGGGGGGCATGAATATGAAGTGAATTTTTATCAAGTTGGGAAGATGTTAGGGGGGCTGGAATGTTTTGTTCTAAAGGACGGTTATTTGATTGGCAGGGAAGTTAAGGTATTTATGAAATCGAAGCGTTGGTGGCGAGGGGGGCTAAAGGTGATATATGTATCATGTGGATGCGGGGCTATTTTGGGGACGCTACTAGCTATTGTTAGAAAAACATTCGAATGA
Source organism: Emcibacteraceae bacterium (assembly GCA_016744185.1). GTDB lineage: Bacteria > Pseudomonadota > Alphaproteobacteria > Sphingomonadales > Emcibacteraceae > Pseudemcibacter. Next base: position 577 of record JADGEY010000246.1, read on the forward strand.
TGGTGGGGGAATTATCATGAAAATTAATAGGAAAATCATAAAAGAGTATAGGCTAGTTAGGGGTCGGAGTCAGCAACATCTTGCGGATGCATGTGGTGTTAGTCTTCGTACTATTCAACGAACTGAAAACCTTGGGGCGGCGAGCAATGAAACAGTTATGGCACTGGCAGCATCTTTTGAAATAGAGATCGCCGATTTAACAAGAGGAGCGGATCCGCTGCAGCCATCTTCAGGTATGAAATTCTTTCCAAAAATGCAAATAGGGATGTTCTTTGTTGTTCTTTGTACGGCTTTCATGGGG
>JADGEY010000248.1 GCA_016744185.1 Emcibacteraceae bacterium
TGTGTGTGTGTGTGTGTGTGTGTGTGTGTGTGTGTGTGTGTGTGTGTGTGTGTGTGTGTGTGTGTATGTGTGTTTGTTTGTGTGTGTTTGTTTGTGTGTGTTTATGTGTTACTTCACTCATCCACTCACTCAGTACTTCACTCACTCACTCATCCACCCAATCACTCACTAGCCTTAATATAATTCCATAGGGACACATTCACTGGGCTGTTATCTGGAATATCTTTAGAATTCAAGAGTAGCATTTATTTCAATTCATCTATTGATCATTCAAGCTTCACGCCTATGCTGCATTTTCTACAGAATTCCGCTAGACTCAATGGTTTGTTGTATACAATAGAGTTATGCACAGTATCTTATCTTCATTCACTTGCAACATATCTCATATATCTTTTCTATTTCCATCATCTTTTCTCACTCTCATCTCCACTCTCCACTTCTCTCCACTCTCATCTACCTTCTCCATCTCCCTCTTCTCTCCACTCTTCTCCTCCCTCTACTCCACGCCTTCCTACATTTCACTATTCTCTCCTCTCCACTCCACTCTCCATATCCCTCTACTCTCCACTCACCTCACTCTCCCTTTCAGTAATTGAACATGTCAATGACACCGCCTCCCTCTACTCTACAACAGTTGTAGGAAATACAATTTGCCTTCTAGTCAAACTCAAGGTTTTAACAATTCCTCTACAATATCTCCTCTACAATATCTCCTCTACAATATCTATACAACATATTTCCAATATCAAATTAACTCCTATAATATATCTCCTATAACATACCCCTTATAGCATACCCCTTATAGCATATCTCCTATAATATATCTCCTATAGCATATCTCCTTATAGCATATCTCCTATAGCA
>JADGEY010000249.1 GCA_016744185.1 Emcibacteraceae bacterium
TGTGTGTGTGTGTGTATGTATATATATGTGTGTGTTGTGTGTGTTGTGTGAGTTGTGTGAGTTGTGTGTGTTGTGTGTGTGTGTTAGAGTTGTGTGTGTTGTGTGTGTTGTTGTGTTTGTGTTGTGTGTGTGTTGTGTTGTGTGTGTTGTGTTGTGTGTGTTGTGTGTGTGTGTGTGTGTGTGTGTGTGTGTGTGTGTGTGTGTGAGTGTTTTATTTATATACAATATATAAAGTATCGTACAAACATTTACCGCATTTGTCATGTGAAATGCATATGCATTCATTTTGTGCGGCATAAAATGTACTCCATCTCTGATTAAAATATTAAATATTCTTTTTTCCCTTTTTCTAGAAATTATTGAAATCACGACTAGATATCAATTTCAACTAAATTTCATGCGTTGTTACTTTTTTTTACATAGTGTACCACGCGATATATAATGTTCGTAGACTATATAGGTTCGTATAGTAAATTATTCACTATATAGTGAATATATCTATATAAATATACAATAACTCTTTGTTTATATTCATATAGAAACATTCATTTTCTCCATCTTTATTTATGTTTATTTTTAATTTATTGCTACTTTTTGATATATATTCTTCTATTTGTGGTATGCATATTGTGGTGTGGAACTCCACCATTATTACATAATGCACAATATTAGCATGACCATCACTATATGAACAGTTACACAGTTATACACCTAGCTTACTGAATCACATTGTGTGTGTGTGTGTGTGTGTGTGTGTGTGCATATGTATGCCTGTGTATGTATGCCTGTATACATGTGTTTACATGTTAACAAACATTTATATATAGGTACCAACAAATAATGTAATATGTGTATAAC
>JADGEY010000024.1 GCA_016744185.1 Emcibacteraceae bacterium
TCATTAAAGAGGGGGTTTTTATCTTAAAACGGCTTCTAATTTTTAGGTCAAGGATACTGCGAAGAGAACGGAAACCATCCATGATCGCTTCTCTATTCCCCTGCGCTTTAGTGGGGTCAAAAATGGGCCAAAATTCTACTATAGAAGACATGGTTCGTGTCATTTGAAGTGCTTTATGATGAGAATCTGGGCTTAAAGTAATCATCAAATCATATGAGCTATCATTAAGCTCATCAAAAGATTTTGGCACGTGAGAAGATAAATCAAGACCGACTTCATCTAAAACTGAAATGGTGAACGGATTTGCTTCGTCTGTTTCGGGGCGCAGCCCAACAGAATCAATGAATATTTTACTCCCTAGATAATGTTTCATTAAAACCTCTGCCATGGGAGAGCGCACAGCGTTAAAATTACAGATAAAAAGAACAGACGTAATATCCTCTAGCTCATTTAATATAGGCTCACCGAGAAAATGTGATCGGTTTTCAGCCATTCACATCACCGTACCTGAAGAACGCAAATAAGGGTGAAAAGACGGCGCGCGGTGCCAAAGTCAATCTCAATCTTCGCATTTAACCGTTCTTTTAATATTTCTGCACCATCATTATGAAGCCCTCGCCTGCCCATGTCCATAGCCTCAATCTGACGGGGAGATAATGTTCTAATCGCATCAAAATAGCTATTACAGACCATAAAATATTCTTTTATGATACGCCGCAGGGAACTTAAAGGCAAAATAATGGTTCGCAGCAGCTCATCTTCAGCCGTTGCAACATCTAAAACAAGGCGAGCATCTTGCGTGCGCATGGTCAGGTGGTATGGGCCGCCGTACCCTTTCAGGAAATCATCATGAGGTTTAAAATAATTTTCTTCCAATAAATCAAAAATAGCAACGCGGCGTTCATGCTCAACATCCGCATTCCTTTTTAAGATAGAAGCCTCATCCAGCGTGATGTGGCATATTTTATGAAGATTATCATCCGCCATATTCTAATTCATAATCCTTTATTCATTTACCTAGCCGAAGAGCGATAGATTTTTCATGAGCCTGAAGCCCCTCTTCATCTGCCAAAATCATCGCAGAAACTCCAATGTTTCTTAGAGATTCTAAATTACATTCTATCAGACTATTCCTTTTCATATAATTAAGAACAGATAATCCAGATGAAAAACGTGCGCTGCGAGCAGTGGGAAGCACATGATTGGGGCCTGCCACATAATCCCCGATGGCTTCTGGAGTATAACGCCCAAGGAAAATAGACCCTGCATGACGCACTTTTTTTGCAAATTCTCTCGGTTGATCTATGGCAAGCTCTAAATGCTCTGGCGCAAGGCGGTTAATCAGGGGAACGGCTTGGCTAAGGTCATTTACAATAATAACGCAGCCATAATCTTGCCAAGCTTTTTTCGCAATTTTCGCCCTTGGTAAATTTTTAAGATGCTCCGCCACCGCAGCGCAAACATCAGCGGCGAAATCAGCATCATCTGTTATTAAAATAGCCTGCGCCATTTCATCATGTTCCGCCTGACTTAAAAGATCCATCGCCGTCCAGCTTGGATTGTTTTTACCATCTGCCACCACAAGAATTTCAGAAGGCCCTGCTATCATATCGATGCCAACGATGCCAAAAACTTCTTTTTTAGCCGCCGCAACAAAAGCATTTCCGGGTCCTGCTATTACGTCCACAGCTTTGATTGTTTTCGTGCCATAAGCCAGCGCACCAATCGCCTGCGCCCCACCAATTTTATAAATTTCATCTACCCCAGCAAGCTTTGCTGCCACCAACACAAGAGGGTTAAGATAGCCATTTGGCGCAGGAAAAACCATCACCAGACGGCAGACCCCAGCCACACGGGCTGGGATAGCGTTCATGAGGACTGAGGACGGATAAACAGCCTTTCCCCCCGGCACGTAAATCCCTGCTGCATCCACCGCATTCCAGCACACGCCAAGACGAACCCCCTCTTCATCGGTAAAATCATCATCTTTGGGCATATGACGTTGATGAAATTTTTGAATGCGTTTTGCTGCAATTTTTAGAGCATCATAGGTCTTTGAGTTAACGTCTTTTTCAGCCTGCGCCATTTCCGCATCACTGACCCGAGCTGTATCCGCACATAGATCAAAATGATCAAAGCGGGACGTATAGTCAAAGACCGCTTCGTCCCCCCGTATTTTTACATCTTTTAAAATGCTGCGGACAATATCCGACACATCATCGTCCCCTGCCCGTCTTTCTTGCAAAAGAGCATCAAATTTCTGATCAAAATCTATATCCTGCTGAGAAAAAATATGTGCCATAATTTATTTCCCTAATTTTTTAAGAGCCGCAGCCACATTATCTAATATTTCAGATATTTCTGCGTTACGGGTTTTAAAAGCCGTCCGTCCCACAATAAGGCGTGACGTGATATCAAGAATTTTTTCCACCTCGACCAGACCGTTCGCCCGCAAAGTATCTCCTGTGCTAACCAAATCCACAATGCGCCTGCATAGCCCTAAAGTCGGCGCAAGCTCCATCGCTCCATTAAGTTTAATACATTCTGCTTGCACGCCTCTTTTCGCAAAATACTTACGGGTAAGATTTGGATATTTAGTCGCCACCCGAACATGGCTCCAGCGGCTAGGGTCATCATTTTCTCTTAGGCTTTTCAGCTCTGCTACAGAAATGCGGCAATGACCAATATCTAAATCAAGCGGTGCGTAAATTTCTGGATAATCAAATTCAAGTAAAACATCATTGCCCGCCACACCAATTTCTGCTGCGCCGAAAGCCACGAAAGTCGCAACATCAAAGCTGCGTACCCGAATAATTTTTAAAGATTTATAGTTTGTATCAAAGGTCAGCTTACGGGACGCAGGATCATCGAATGCCGCTTCTGGTTCTATCCCCGCTGCCCTGATAATTGGCATCACTTCTTTTAAAATTCGCCCCTTAGGCAGGGCGAGAACCATGGGATCATTTGTGGATTTTTCTTTTAATTTATGTGAAGACATTAAATCTTCTCCTTAGCTTTCCTTTAAAATGCCCTCATATCATCGGGCTTTATAGGGTAGAAATTATGTTGTGCTTAAAATTCTTTTACGGGACTATCTCTCTTATGGCTAGAGAAAATATGTTTAAATCTTATGTTTTAAGATGAAGAATATCATGAGAGGGATGGATTTTTGTCTCCCAAACGTCACTAATATCTTTCATATATCCATCTATCAATTCAGTTTCCAGACGAATAACCCCTTCCCCTGCAAAGATTAAATCAATCAAAAAATTCTTATTTTCCAAAACTTCGGCTTCAATGGTTAAAAGCTCTAAGGGATGATCTTCTGCATTCAAATTCATATTTTGACTGCTCACTTTGACGATATTTTCAAAATGAAGCCCCGTGGACACACGGCAATAAACGCCTTCTTCCGCAGAGCAATCCTCTTCCCATAAAAAACGGCTTACAATCAGGGCAAATCTACGGCTATTTTCCTGATAGGTAATATCGGTCATTTTAGTAATCGCATCTTGCAGATAAGCTGCAAAAATAGTCACATCTTCCACATCTTCTGCTTTTATCCGAAGAGGAGCATACATTAAATCCCCTTCCCCACTTGCCGCTCAATCCTTGCGCCAACCTTTAAAAGTTTTTCACATAAACGGTCATAGCCTCGGTCAAGATGATAAATGCGGTTAATATAAGTATCACCCTCTGCCACCAAGCCCGCAAGAACAAGCGACATAGAAGCCCGAAGGTCTGTTGCCATCACTTCCGCCCCAAGCAGCCTTTTAACGCCCCTCACCGTTGCGGTAGAGCCATGAGTGGTTATATCTGCTCCCATTCGGCACAGCTCTGGCACATGCATAAACCTATTTTCAAAAATAGTTTCTGTAATCACAGAGACGCTGTCACAAAGGCTCATCATCGCCATAACCTGCGCCTGCATATCAGTTGGAAATCCGGGGTAAGGGTGGGTTGTTGCATCTACGCCTTTAACCAGATCACTCTCTAACTTCACCATCATACCGCTGTCTGTTTCATCAAGAGACAGACCCGCAGAGCGCAGCATATCTAGCGTTCCCGTCAAAGCAGGGACAAGGTTTTTACCCAGTATTTCAATTTCGCCGCCCGTCATTGCCGCGGCGATAGCGTAGCTTCCCGCTTCGATACGGTCAGCCATCACCGCATAATCCGCATCATGCAGACTATCCACACCAATAACCGTTAAAGTTTCCGTCCCAATCCCTGTAATTTTTGCGCCCATCGCATTAAGGCAGTGGGCGAGGTCAGAAATTTCTGGCTCTCTTGCCGCATTCTCAATGACAGATGTCCCCTCGGCGAGGGCCGCTGCCATTAAAATATTTTCAGTTGCGCCGACCGAAACCGTTGCAAAATGAACCGTGCCGCCTTTCAGCCTGCCCGTCGGAGCTTTAGCGCGGACATAGCCTTCTTTAAGCTCAATCTGCGCCCCTAAATCTTCAAAGCCTTTTAAGTGAAGGTCAATCGGTCTATTCCCAATAGCGCAGCCCCCCGGAAGAGAAACCGTCGCCTCCCCCGTGCGGGCAAGAAGAGGCCCTAGAACGAGAATAGAGGCTCTCATCTTACGGACAATATCATAGGGCGCAACAGTATTTGTAATATCAGGAGATGACAGCGTAATCACAGCGCCTTTCGCCACGTCTAGCCCTTCATCTTCCGTCTTTATTTTTGTACCATGACCCAAAAGAAGACTTTTTAAAGTTTTAATATCTGCCAGATGAGGCAGATTACTAAGCCGAAGCGTTCCTTTGGTTAAAAGCCCTGCGCACATCAGCGGTAAAGCAGCGTTCTTTGCGCCGCTAATGGGAATTTGTCCCTCTAGCCTAAAGCCGCCCTGAATTGCTATTCTATCCAAATTTATATCCTCTATCGTTGCGCCGTTAAATGCTCTGTTTAAAGCTTGGGAAGGGTTACGCCTTCTTGCTTCATATATTTACCTTTACGGTCTTTATAGCTTACTTCACATCTTTCATTGCCCTGAAAAAATAGGAACTGGCAAGCTCCTTCGTTCGCATAAATTTTTGCAGGAAGCGGCGTTGTATTTGAAAATTCAAGCGTCACATGCCCTTCCCAGCCCGGCTCAAGCGGCGTAACATTTACAATAATGCCGCAGCGTGCATAAGTGGACTTCCCTAGGCATATCACAAGCACATCTTCTGGAATGCGGAAATATTCAACCGTCCGTGCCAAAGCAAAACTATTGGGCGGAATAATGCAAATAGGCCCAGGCCGGTCAACAAAGCTCGCTGGTTCAAAATTCTTTGGATCAACCGTTACAGAATCAACGTCCGTAAAGATTTTAAATTCTTCCGATACCCTCGCATCATATCCATAAGACGATAGCCCATAAGAGATCACCCCATCTCGGTGCTGACGATCAGAAAAAGGCGAAATCATTTGATGATTAAGAGCCTGTTCTCTAATCCATTTATCAGACATTATGGACATATTTTATTCCTTACTTGTGATTATTATTTCAAGAGTATTTTCCAAAAAATACCTTAGATGAAAAGAGCCATAAAGCCAAATGTAAAGAGCATGAAAATTCAAGATTCTACAATGTCTTTTTTCTTAAGCTCTTTACCCTGAGTTTTACGCCGCCTCAAATTATGACGTAGAGCTTCTTTCAGACGTTTGTTTTTTTCTTCTTCAAGACGTGTTTTCTCTTCTTTATGGCGTTTTTTTCTGGCTTGGACATCTGTCATCATTGTTAATCTTTCTTAACTTTCCATATGAATATGACCTTCTTATGAATAAGTTTTGTTCTTTTTAAGATGCTTCACTATTCTTTTTAAAGCCCTAAAGAAAAAAAGCAAATAATATCAGAAAATCTTCTTGCGAAACCCTAAGAGCTATGGCATCTTCTGCCTTTCTGATAAATGTTTGAATTTTAAGCATTTGCATTAAGCTGCTATAGCTCAGTGGTAGAGCGCATCCTTGGTAAGGATGAGGCCGGGAGTCCGATTCTCCCTAGCAGCACCATTTGTCCTTTAACATCAATCAGTTAGCTGGCGCTACTAGTGTAATCCTAGCACTATTTTATAATAATACACCCCTCATAATGTAAAAACATCACCCCAAAGACAAAACCAACCTATCCTAGCTGCACAGAAGCCAGAATAGATTGATTTTATAATCTCTGTTTTTATTTTTCAAAAAAGAACGCTTTACGTTTTTTATTGTAATTTCCAACCTCATTCATGGTTTTTGCATTATAAAGCCGCCCATTAATCATTGTATAGATGACACGGTCGGATATGCGAATGTCCTTCAAAGGATTACCATCAATTACAATCATATCCGCAAGCTTTCCTACTTTTAAAGAGCCAATGTCCTTTGCAAGTCCTAACGAGCGGGCAGGATTAATTGTTCCAGTTTTAAGGGCGTTAAGATTCGTCATGCCGCCTTGGGCGAACATCCAAATGTCCCAGTGCGCCCCTAGCCCCTCTCTTTGTCCATGACCGCCCACATTAGTATTTACGCCAAGATCATTTAGTTTTTTAGCAACTTTTGCAATGTCCTTATGATTATAATGATGTTCAGGTGCTTTCGGGCGGCGCATAGAACGAGGGTTTAGCACAAAATCTGGAACATATTTACTCAGACGGGGATGCTTCCAAACTTCTGTTTTATCATACCAGTAATTTTCACCCCAAATTCCACCATAAGCCACTACAAGCGTTGGGGTATAGGCTGTTTTTGATGCATGCCACAACTGTTCAATATCCGCATAAATTTTTGCTGGGGGAATTGAATGTTCAATCGTTGTATGACCGTCGGCAATCATCGTTAAATTATGTTGCAGCAATGATCCGCCTTCTGGCACAACCATCATTTTAAGCTCCCGAGCTGCTTGAATGATTTGTTGGCGTTGATCTCTGCGGGGCTGATTATAACTTTTAACGCTGAAAGCCCCTACTTTTTTTAATCTTTTTAGATGGAATTTGGCATCTTCTAAACTATCCACATGAGCGGTATATCCTGCGCCATAAGCACCATAAAGAATAGTTCCTGTTGAAAAAATACGGGGCGCTACAATTTTTCCGACCTTTGCCATTTCACTGGCGGTAAAAACCGTACTCGTATCATTGGAAGGATCATGAATGCTGGTCACGCCAAAGGTAAGGCCCGCATAATTTTTCCAATTTTGTTCAGGTATAATTTCACTTGACCCTTGCGCCCCATGAGCATGGGCATCAATAATGCCCGGCATCAATGTTTTACCCGTAATATCAATGATTTTCGCATCTTTCGGGATTGTTACGTCCCCTGTTTTTCCGACAGCGATAATTTTGTTATTTTTAACAATAACCACGCCGGCTTTAATCACCCGATCACCCTCCATCGTGATGACCTGCCCCCCTGTAAAAGCAACCATGCCTTTTGGAACGTCCCTTTTTGCCGTGAAGGATATATTTTGACCGTTCTTGATCTTAAAATCTTTTTCTTTAGATTTAATATCAAAAATACCATCTAATTTGGCTGAATAAAATTCTGGTCCTAATGTCCAATAAATACGATTACCTTTTGCTGACCAACTAATCCCCTCTCCCGCTCGCACTGAAAGCTGTTTAATCGGGAATTTTTTATCCTTGGGGCTGATGGAAATTTCATGACCTGTTTCAACAAAAGGCGTTATGAAAACTTTAAAGCGTTCTTTAAAAGCTAAATATTTGCCATCAGGTGAGATTTTATATTCGCCTGCATATTTGGAACTATAAAGCGTTTTTTGTTTTTTTTCTTTCAAATCATAACTGAAAAAAGTTGATTTATTCTTGCCCGATCCCATGAGATATATACGGTCACTGCGCCCGCCAAACTGTGGGAATCTCCCTGATTTCGTAATCAGTTCAGGCGTTCCTCCGTTCGAAGAAAGCTTATAAATCCCTGCATTAAGCCCCCAAGTTTGCGGCATAATAGATCCCCCCCAAATTTTGCGAAAAACAACAGTTTTCCCATCAGGAGCAAAAACAGGCTCTACATATTTACCAGTGCCTGAAACAATATCTTTCCCTCTGCCATTTCGCGAATTGATGACACGCACTCGCCCTTGTTTCTGGTCGTCCCATGTCACATAGGTTATCTTCTTACCATCACGGGAAAACTGTGGATAAAGTTCAAAATGATCCATCTGCTTGGTAATCCGCACGGGCTTGCCATCAGGTAATTTACGCTTATAAAGATAGCCAAGCGCCTCAAAAATCACCATCTTTCCATCAGGGGATACTTGGGCATTCCTAAGCATTTTTACAGGCATATCCGTTCCTGCTAAATCCTGTTCAAAGCGAACAGCTTCTTGAATTTTTTTAGTGGTTTTAACGGAGAAAGGAATATCGCTAACTTTTTTACTCTTTACATTCAGTCTTTTAATCTTACCCCCTGCCCAGAAGATAAGCTCTTTATTATTTTTGCTCCATGTCATGGTTGGATAGACCCCATGGATAGCCCAAGTCTCCTGCATATCACGGTCAAGCTCGCCATTGAGCTTTCTATGAGAGCCTGACTTTAAATCATAAAGATAAAGACTGGTTTGAAAGTCATCACGGCGGATATAAGCAATTTTCTTACCATCAGGGGACGGCGTTGGTCTAATCGCCCCACCCATGCCTGAAATAATGATTTTCCAGTCCCCTGTTTGGCGGTCATAGCGTTTAATCTTATAAATCCCTTTTTCAGAATCTTTGCTATAATGAAATCTTTTGCCCGGCGTTGCATCTTGGGAGAAATAAACATACCGCCCATCAGGGGAGAAAGCAGGCTCGCCTAAATCTTTTTGATCATTTGGACGTTTGGTAAGCACCATACCCCTGCCGCCATTTTTATGATATATCCATATTTCACCTGCCCCAAGAGAGCGCCCTGAGGTAAAATGTTTACGGGCAACAATATAATTGCCATCAGGGCTCCAAGCAGGGCTATTTAACAGATGAAAAGTTTCTGTCGAAATTGCCCGTGCATTTTTGCCGTCTACGTCCATTACCCAAATATTATCGCCGCCTCCTTGGTCAGAGGTGAAGGCTATTGTCTTGCCGTCGGGGCTAAATTTGGGCTGCATTTGCCATGCAATATCATGGGTAAGCGCCTTCGCCTGCCCCCCCGAAGAAGGCATGATGTAAATATCACCAAGCAAGTCAAATATAATAGATTTACCATCAGGGCTTAAATCTACATTCATCCATGTGCCTTGGTCTACATTAATCTTCACATCTTTAAAAACACCCATCGGTTTATTTACCGACCATTTTTCAGATTTCTCTAGCTTCTCTGCTGCAAAACTATGAATATTAGAGCTTAATAATAAGGTTGAACTTAATAATATTGCGGTAAATTTTTTCATTTTATTCCCATTTTTATTATGATGTGTTTTCTATAGCTTATATCATATCTTTTTTTTGCACAACCAAAACTAAAACCATAAAAACGACGATAAGCTTATTTGATTAAATTTGATTAAATACCCCTAAAATGCTACTATAGTTGTGGAGATGCCTTATGATAGCCCTAGATAAAGTACAATATATTATCTCTATCTCACGAGAGATGCTTGAAGCAGCTCCTGCGATAATTGATGCTGAGCTTGATAAACCTAAAAAAAGTGACCTTTATACCCAAGATAAAATCATGGATGAGCTTGGCAGGTTAATTCCAGAAGACCATATTCAAGATACCCTATATCAAAATTTTAAAGCCACAATTGACGGACTTACAGATACAGAGCGTTATGATCTCGTCGCGCTCACATGGATTGGACGGGGCAGTTATAGCTGTAATGAATGGAATCTTGCTTTTAAAGAAGCCGCCGAAGAAACATGCGGGCGGACAGTAGAATATTTACTTAATATTCCCCTACTGCCCGATTATTTAGAAGATGCGATGCTGCGCCTTAGTCAAAATAATTAAGCCTTTTCAACAATTAAAACGGTTCCATCGACCCCAACAACTTTTACTTTATCCCCAATAGCCGCATCAAACGTCCCTCGCACTTGCCATAATGTATCACCAATACGAATTTTTCCTTCACCGTTTATCAGGTCTTTTGAAATGACATAGGTATGATCTATATATTGCGTACCTCGTTTATTTAAATTTTCATCATCACTTACAACAGGCTTCATTTTTACGTATCTTTTACCCAGTAAAACACTGATAATACTTAAAATTGTATAAATCACACATTGCACCTCCCAAGAAACATCTGGAACTGCGAATATAAAAACGCCCATGGCAGCCGCCGATAAAGCAAGCCAAAGAAAAATCACCCCTGGCACAGCCATTTCAAGTCCTAAAAAACCCAAAAGCAAGATAAACCACGTCCAGTGGTTTAAAGTAAAATCACTTAAATTTTCCATATTTAACCCTTTCTTTTAAGAGAGAAGAAAAATTCTCCTCTCTTATTATCTTGTTTCTAAGCTCTTGGTACAGAGCCTTTAGTTGTTACAGCCTTACTAGAGCCTTTAACATTATCAAGCAGCCCTGTCATACTGCCAAGAGACCCGATCAGACTTGAAGATTCCATTGGCATGAAAATCATCTTACTATTCGATGATTTTGCAAAATCGCTCATGGTTTCAACATATTTTTGGGCGATAAAATACCCAATTGCCTGTGGATCACCGTCTTTAATCGAGTTTGATACCATCTCTGTGGCTTTCGCTTCTGCCTCTGCTTCTCTTTCACGGGCCTCTGCATCACGAAAGGCTGATTCTTTTCGCCCTTCTGCTTCTAAAACAGTTGAACGTTTATCCCCTTCAGCTCGCAGAATTTCAGCCGCACGATCGCCTTCTGCTTCTAATATTTGCGCCCGCTTATCACGCTCTGCCTTCATTTGACGTGCCATAGCCTCTACAATGTCACGAGGCGGCTCAATATCTTTAATTTCAATGCGGGTAATCTTTACCCCCCAAGGCTGAGTCGCATCATCAACAACATCAAGAAGCCTTACATTAATTTGATCTCGCATCGACAAAAGCTCATCTAAATCCATTGATCCCATAACAGTCCGAAGGTTAGTCATCACCAAATTTAAAACCGCATGCTCCATATTATTAACTTCATATGTTGCTCTTGCTGCATCAATAATTTGAAAGAAAACCACCCCATCAGCCCGAACCATCGCATTATCTTTGGTAATGACTTCTTGACTAGGAACGTCTAAAACACGTTCCTGCATATTAACCTTTGCCCCAATACGTTCAACAAAGGGTACAAGAATATGAAGCCCTGGAGCTAAGCTTCTTGTATATTTTCCAAACCGTTGCACCGTAAATTCATATCCCTGCTGCACTGTTTTAACTGTTGCAATAAGAAGCACTAACCCAACAACGATCAGAGCAATTGCAAAACCACTAAATTCTCCCATAATAACTTCCTTACTTTGTACTTAATTAAAAAAATATCCTTTTGCGTGAAGATATAGATGTTAGCATATAGGAAAAATAAAATATTAAAACTGGATTAATATAAGAAAAATCCAGTGCGTTTAAAAAAACCTTAAAGACGGCTGAAAAATTTAGCTGGTCAAACTTCTCCTAAATAGAGTAAAATCATAAATCACTTTAAGTAACGTAAGATATGAAGAGGCTCATAAATATGAATGAGGAGTGCTATCTAAAAGGGCAATTACTGCTTGCTATGCCAGAAGCAACAGATGGACGCTTTTACCGCAGCGTTATTTATATCTGCTCCCATTCACAAGAAGGCGCTATGGGGCTTGTGATTAATAAAGCTTCCGATAATATTGATTTTACAAGCCTTCTTGAACAATTAAATGTTGAAACCTCTAAAGATATAAATCAGAAAAACCTAGAGGATGTCACCATTCATTATGGCGGCCCTGTTGAAATCGGCAGAGGCTTTATCCTTCATTCTGCCGATTATGTTCAAAATTCCACAATGATTATTTCTGAAACAATCGCTCTTACCGCAACGATTGATATTTTAAAGTCTATCATACAGCCTGAAATAATGACTTCTCAAAATATTCAAAAAGTACCGCAAAATTTTCTTATTGCTTTAGGATATGCTTCATGGAGCGCAGGACAGCTTGAAAAAGAAATACAGCGTAATAGCTGGCTTACCACCGAAGCGGATGACGAATTAATCTTTAAAACCAAGCTTGGTTCAAAATGGGCATGTTCAATGGCAAAATTAGGCGTTGATATTACAATGCTTTCATCTGACTGTGGGCAAGCGTAGAACCCCTACAACAAACACCTTATGACAAAATATTTTATCTATGCATTTCTTGCATGGCTGCATTGTAAAAATACTCTCTGCTCATTTTTAAAAAATTCTTTATATTAAAAATCAGATGTTTTGATACATCGCTCTGAAAATATCCTCCCAAGTTTTTTTCAGATATTCAAAGACCTTTCCTCCCCTATAGGGTCTTTGAATTTGTTTCTTGTCCTTCGGGACAGTGAAACCTCCCTATATTTTGACTTGCTGGGTTCTTTTTTAGAACTCAGCATTTTTTTTGCCTCTTTGATTATAAACTTTAAAGGGGATTATAAGCTTTAAAGAGAATCATGAGGGAAATAAATCACTTTATCCCCATAATTCCATTGCTTATATTTATGCATGATGCTTAAAAAACTTTTTGATGATAAATGGTAATCAAGCCATTTTTTTAAATATTTATAAGAGCTTGAGCTGAACCATTCCTTATCCACAAAAGCAAACTGCCTGATAAAAGGAAAAAGAGCAAGGTCGACAACAGAAGGCTCGTCTCCCAATATAAACTTATTTCTTTCAAGATTTTTTTCAACTTTTAAAAGAAGTTTCTCACCTTCTTTACGGTGATTTTCTGAACTATCGTCTATATGCTGAGAGGAATATTTATATTTATTAAGAGCCGCTTTAAAATATCCATCATTTTCTTTTACCCATTGATCACAAATATCTATATGGCAGCGCCAAGCTTTAGGGTCATTTTTCTCCAAAGCCCATTTTAGAATATCATAGCTTTCCTCAATAATAGTACCATCAGGTAAAAGTAGCACAGGAACAGTCGCTTTAGGGGATATAGCAAGAAGTTCAGGCGGTTTATCACGCAAAATAACTTCACGAATTTCACATTTTATCCCAGCATAATAAAGCGCAAGCCTTGCCCGCATGGCATAGGGACAGCGGCGAAAGCTATAAAGAATCGGGAGGCTATTATCTTGCGTCATATTTCACGTTTCACTTTCAGTTTCATAAGGCGGTGCTCTATCGCAGCATCAAGAAAAATATCCCCTTCTGCAATAAAACCCAATTTTTCATAAAAGCCAACAACGCTGCACTGCGCCCCTAAAACCATAATTTCAGCATCGCTCTGATTTTTAATATAATTCATAAGATATTCCATAATGACCTTACCAAGTTTAAGCCCACGGTACTTTTTTAAGCATGCCACACGTTCTATCTTTGCAGTTTTATCAAGAATTCTTAGGCGGCATGTGACAACAGGATTTTCATCTACATAAAGTAAAAAATGGGCTGCCTCTTCATCAAGCCCGTCTTTTTCTTCCTCAAAGGGAACATTTTGCTCTTCAATAAAGACCTTGCGCCTAATATTAAACGCTTTTTCAAATTCTTGCAAGGACTGAACCAGCTGAATTTTAATCTGATCTGAAATGACAATATCCTTTTATTTCTTGCTCTCTAAAGACTTTAGATATTCTGACAGTTTTGTAAAGCCCCCATTCATCGCAAAATGAGACGCTCTAAAGCTATCATCAGATTCAATATTAACGTCTGCACCCGCTTTTAGAAGCGCTGTAATATTATCTTCTGCGCCGAGATTTGCCGATGACATTAACGCTGTATAACCGCCAGATTGCTGGATATTAACATCTGCTCCCCCTTTAATTAGCTGGGCTAGGATTTCATCATGCTTTCCTGCGGACGCGCTATGCAGAGGCGTAATCTCGCTGCTATTTCCTGCCCGAATATTAGCGTCAGCACCCTGCTCAAGCAAGAAACTGGCAGTCTCTAAATTACCAAAAAAACAAGAAAGGTGAAGCGCAGAAAAACCATCATGGCTTAAAGAATCAAGTAAATTATTCTGGACGGCTAGCAAAGAAGAAAGCTGCCCAATATGCCCCAGTCCTGCCAGCTCAAAGATGCTCATTTCAGGATCATAACGCAGTAAAATTTCAGTAAGCTCTGGTCTGCGAATATATAATGTAAAAAGCAGCACCGATAAGCCTTCATCACTTTTAGCGGACGCAAGACCAGCATCTTCTTTCAAAACAGATTCTAATCTTTCAGGGTCTGCCGCATCGATCGCCATAAATATTTTATCACGCCCCGTTAATATCGGCTCATTTAATATCGGCTCATTTTCATTGCTCATCACATTATCCATTTATAGTATTTTATAATTATTCATGCCCATATTTGCCAGCTCGTCCGCTCGCTCATTGCCCTCTATTCCCGCATGACCTTTAACCCATTTCCATTCGATGTCATGCCCTTCACGAGCAACATCTAATGCCTGCCAAAATTCTGCATTTTTTACAGGTTTTCTCGCTGCCGTGCGCCAGTTATTTTTCTTCCAATTGTGAATCCATTCTGTAATGCCTTTCAGCACATATTTACTATCCGTATGAAGAATGATTTTACTTGGCGTTTTAAGAACCCTAAGAGCCTCGATTGCCGCCTGTAATTCCATCTGATTATTCGTTGTCTCAAACGCTCCGCCAGAAAGCTCTTTTTCATTAGAGCCGCTTTGCAAAAACGCCCCCCAGCCCCCCGGCCCTGGATTTCCAGAACAAGCCCCGTCCGTATAAATAATAATGATAGATTTTGACATTTATTTAAATTCCATATTCAGAAAAATTCACCACGCCTTGATGGTACGCTAATTTAGCTTGATATTCAGCAGGGTCTTTAACCGTGACCAGCGCACCACTTGCCGTATTTTGATAATCATAGAGCCTTGTTAGTAAAAACCGTACCGCTGCCCCTCTGCATAATATGGGAAGTCCTGCCATCTCTGCGGCGGATAGAGGGCGCACAGACTGATACCCCCGTAATAATTCTTTTGATTTTTCAGGCTTAAAATTAAAATCCTCGTCAAAACACCAAGCATTAATACAGACCGCAATATCATAGGCAAGCATATCATGGCAGGCAAAATAATAATCAATCAGCCCTGAAAGCTTGCCCTCTAAAAAGAAAACATTATCGGGAAATAAATCCGCATGAATAATGCCTTTGGGCAGATCATTTGGGAAATTTTGGATCAGATACTCTATTTCTTGCCCCAAATCTTTAAAAAAACCTTCGCCAAATGATGAGGCTTTTTTGTGATTTTTTTGGCACGTTTTATAGAGGTCTTTCCAGCCCTGCAAAGATAGATTATTCGGACGGTGAATGTTAAAGTCCGATGCGGCTATATGCATAAAGGCCAGTGCAGACCCAAGCTGAAAACAGTCTGATGGCTCTGGGTGACTGAGCGACATGCCCTTTAAAAAACTAATCAGAGCTGCAGGGCGTGCGCACAGGGTTTTTAAAATCTCGCCCTTTTTATCTCTAATCGGCGTAGCGCAATTAATGCCTTTTTCAGCAAGATGATCCATAAGCCCCAAAAAAAACGGCAAATCATCAGCATTAACCCGTTTTTCATAAAGCGTTAGAATGAAGCTATCCTGCGTTGTTTGCAGGATATAATTACTATTTTCAATGCCCTCTGCAATACCTTTAAAAGAGACAATCTTCCCTATATTATACTCTGCAATAAAATTTGAGATTTCATCATCACTTACATGTGTATAAACAGCCATCGCTAGTTTTCTCTTGTTAAAATAGAAGGAACTTTGAAGACTGTATTTTCTTCAACCGTCAGGACATAATCAATAGCAACTTGGTAGCGTTCTTTAAAAGCTTCCACCACTTCTTCTACCAGCACTTCTGGCGCAGAAGCTCCCGCTGAAATTCCAATATTTTGAATGCCTTTCAGCCAGTCCCAATTAATTTCAGCAGCCCGCTGAATAAGCACCGCTTTACAGCCCTGCTTATCCGCCACTTCCACAAGTCTCATAGAGTTAGAGCTGTTGGGCGCACCAATGATAAGCATCGCCTCAACCCTGCCCGCAAGCTGCTTCACCGCCCCTTGCCTATTGGTCGTTGCATAGCAAATATCTTCTTTTTTAGGAGATTTAATAGAAGAAAACTTCACCTGCAACGCCCTAATAATATCCGCTGTATCATCTAAGGACAGCGTTGTCTGGGTGATATAGGCGATATTATTCTCATCTTTAATTTCAAGGCTTTGTACGTCTTCTGGCTTTTCCACAAGCTGAATAGAGCCTTCTGGAAGCTGCCCCATCGTGCCGATAACCTCTGGATGCCCTGCATGACCAATCATGATGATTTCATTGCCCCGCGTCTGATGACGTTCGGCTTCTCTATGAACTTTGCTCACCAAAGGACAGGTCGCATCAACGAAAAGCATGTTCCTGTTTTCTGCTTCCGCAGGCACTGATTTTGGCACGCCATGAGCGGAAAAAATGACAGGAAATTCATCTGGTACATCGCTCAGCTCATCAACAAAAACAGCCCCCCGTTTTTTCAGCCCCCCCACAACAAATTTATTATGAACAATTTCATGGCGCACATAAACAGGCGCACCATATTTCTCAATCGCCATTTCCACGGTTTGAATAGCACGGTCAACCCCCGCACAAAAACCGCGTGGGCTTGCAATATATATATTCATCTGGTTTTTAATCATGAGAGCTTTATACACATATTTTCTATCAATTGCTAATCCAATTCACATGCTTTAATCCCATAAAATTTGCAAAACGGGAAAGCTCTGCCTTCAAATTTTTTTGACGTGTTTTATTCCATTTAACGCCTTCTTCTGTCCAAAAATTAAGCACGTTCAAATGCCCTGCCCTGCGGTCTGCTTTGACTTCTATACGCCCGATAAAATGGTCATTTTCTAAAAGAAGATATACATAATAGCCCCATTTTCTTTTTGCCTTTGGCACAAATATTTCAATTTTATACTCAAATCCAAAAATATTTTTCAACCTTTCTCTATCCCGAACAGCAGGATCAAAAGGGTTAATAATTCTCATACGGCGTGATGGATTTGCGAGCTTAAACAATCTTTCCTCTATATCCCTAAAAGCAAATGCTTTAACCCATGTCCCATCAAATCTTTGCCATTCTATCTCTATTATTTTTTCTTTATTCTTTTCAGCCCATGATTTAACTTCTTTTAAATCGGCAGCTTGCCAAAAATCACGGATTTCTTTAAAATTTCCTATGCCCAGCCTTGCAAGAGCATTTTCGCACAGCCAGTGGATTTGATCTTGCTCAGATATTATTTTTTGCTGAATTTTAGAAGGGATTATTTTTTCAGAAACATCATAGAATTTTCGAAAATTAATACGGTGAGATGTTGAAAGCACTCCGCTATACCAAAGATGATCAAGAGCTCTTTTATGAGGAGGGCGTGACCAGATTTCTTTTTTACCCTTAATTTTACTCTCAAAATCTTTTGTAGAAAGCGAACCTTTTTTTTGGATACGCTCCAAAACAATTTTCTGCCATTTTTCGCCCTGCTCTACATCATAATATTTTGATCTTTTAATTTGAGCTTCAAGATTTTTAAACCGCCTTTTCCACATAGGATAAAAATCCATTGGCAAGACCGACGCATCATGGGTAAAATGCTCAAAAATATCTTGCCGCTGCTTTAATATTTCATCAAGCATATCCTCCCTGTAATTTTGGTTTCTACTCCATAAAATATGGTGATGCGCCCGGGCTGCATTTTGAATAGAATCAAGCTGCACAAAGCCAAGCTTACGAATTATCCCCAGCACATTCACCTCTCCTATAGGAGTATTTCTAAGGTGATTACTCTCTAGCCAAAACTGTCTTATCAACTCGTTATTGATTCTAAATGTCATATTGACTCTTTTATCAAATTCTTTATGATGCCGCTATCCTAAAAAGATATGCGGGAGAGATTGATTCCATTTGAGGGTCAACACCGAAGGAGCAACCGCCCCGGAAACTCTCAGGTAAAATGGACCGTATATATTAGGCACTCTGGAAAGAGAATCTTAACCGCTTTAAGCTTTTAAAATTCCACCGACGGGGTAACGTTGTTTTTAGATTTTGTTTAAAAACTTCAAATCTCTCAGGTACAAATGACAGAGGGGGCATCTTATAAGGCAGGTTTGCGCCTTTTAACGTGCAACTTTTGGAGTTAAATAGAAAATGAGTGCTGATCATTCAGACGAGCTTAAAACACCACTTTATGACCTTCACCGTAAGCTGGGTGCAAAGATGGTTCCTTTTGCGGGCTATAATATGCCTGTTCAATATCCTTTAGGGGTACTGGCGGAACATCTTCATACCAGAAAGGCGGCAGGTCTTTTTGATGTGTCCCATATGGGACAAGTGGTACTTACGGGTACAGGCGCAGATAAATGGTTGGAAACACTCGTTCCAGGCAATATTATCGATCTTAAAGTAAATAGAACCCGATATACAATGTTCACTAATGAGCAGGGCGGAATTCTTGACGATCTTATGATTACCAAGCGTGAAAATGATATTTTTCTTGTTGTAAATGCGGCATGTAAAACACAAGACATCGCCCATATGCGTGCAAACCTGCCTAACGGAATTGAGTTAACAGAACTTAACGATCGAGCCCTTATCGCCCTTCAAGGTCCTAAAGCGGCAGAGGTTCTTGCCCGCTTTGTAAAGGGTGCAGATGAAATGGCTTTCATGGAATTTAAAATAGCAACCATTATGGGTGCTGAATGTTTTATTACCAGAGCTGGATATACAGGCGAAGATGGTCATGAAATCTCTATTCCTAATGATAAAGCAGAAGAAATTGCAAAAGCTCTTTTAGCCGAAATAGAGGTAGAAGCCATTGGTCTTGGCGCGCGTGACAGCCTGCGCCTTGAAGTTGGGCTATGCCTTTATGGGCATGACATCACTCAAAATACAACCCCTGCCGAGGGAGCATTAATGTGGTCGGTTGGTAAAAGGCGGCGTGAAGAAGGCGGCTTTCCCGGCGCAAACATCATTATGAGTCAATTTAAATCGGGCAGCATTACAAAAAAACGGGTTGGAATATTACCGTCAGGCAAGACCCCTGCTCGTGAACATACAAAAATCATGGACGCATCGGGCAATAAAATCGGAGAAATTACATCTGGCGGATTTGGTCCAACATTCGGTGCGCCTGTTGCAATGGGCTATGTAAAGCCTGAATTTGCAGAAAATGGCACAGAAGTTTTTCTTGCCGTGCGTAAAAAACTCATTCCTGCAAAAATTGCAGCAACCCCATTTGTTCCCCAAAATTATTATAGAAAAAAATAAAGGTAAATTTAAAAATGACAACATATTTTACAGAAGAGCATGAATGGATTTCAGTAGAGGGTAATCTAGGCACCGTTGGCATCACCGATTATGCCCAAAAAGCTCTTGGCGATATTGTATTTGTTGAAGTTCCTGAAACAGATACATATGCAAAAGGCGATGAGATCGCAGTCGTAGAATCCGTTAAAGCAGCAAGTGAAATTTACGCTCCTGTATCGGGTGAGGTTACAGAAACAAATGAAGAGCTGGAAGATAATTCTGCGCTGGTTAATTCTTCGGCTGAAACAGAGGGCTGGTTTTTTAAGATTGAGCTTTCAGACCTTTCAGAACTTGAAGGTCTTATGAATGCCGCAGCTTATAAATCATTTACCGAAGCATTAGATTAATATTTTTTAGGGTTTTAAAATGCGTTATTTACCTCTTAGTGATAGCGACAGAGCAGAAATGCTTAAAGTTATCGGCGTAAGCACTGTCAATGATCTTTTCAAAGACGTGCCAGCGGACTGCCTGTTAAAAGATCTTGTCCCTCTGCCCCTTCATGCCACTGAAATGGAAGTCGAAAATGACTTTCGGGCTTATTCAGACATGAATGTTTCGGCTGGGGAAATTCCTTTCTTTGTCGGGGCGGGTGCTTACCGTCATTATGTTCCCGCTACCGTGGATTATATGATTCAGCGGGGTGAGTTTTTAACCGCCTATACCCCCTATCAGCCCGAAATTTCCCAAGGGACGCTTCAGAGTTTATTTGAATTTCAAACGCAGGTTGCCCAGCTTCTTGGTATGGAAGTCGCCAATGCCTCTATGTATGATGGCTCAACAGCGGCGGCAGAGGCCGTTATGATGGCACGGCGCGTTACCCGTAAAAATAAAGCGATCATTTCTGGTAATTTGCACCCTCAATATCAAGAGGTTATCGCAACGGCAACAAAATTTGTTGATGATGTTATTGTGCAAAATGCGTCTACTCTTGATAATGCAGAAGATTTAATTTCCCAGATTGATGATGAGACATCATCTGTCACCGTTCAATATCCTGACTTTTTTGGCAATATTAACGATTATACAAAGCTTGCCGGTGCTTGCCATGCGAAAGGCGCCCTTTTAATTGTTGTGGTAACAGAAGTGGTCTCTCTTGGTGCGATTAAGTCACCGGGTGAAATGGGCGCAGATATTACTTGCGGTGAAGGGCAGTCTATTGGTAATGGTCTAAATTACGGTGGTCCTTACGTTGGTCTTTTTGCGACACGCAAAAAATATCTTCGTAAAATGCCGGGCCGTCTTTGCGGGCAAACTCTTGATGCAGATGGGAAGCGAGGCTTTGTGCTGACTATGTCCACCCGTGAGCAACATATCAAACGTGAAAAAGCCACCAGTAATATCTGTACCAATGCAGGACTCTGTACGCTTGCCTTCACCATTCATATGACTCTTCTTGGCGAAAAAGGGCTGCGTCATATGGCAGATCTTAATCATGAAGCAGCGGTAAAAATGGCGGATATGCTAGACGCAATGGACGGCGTGAAAGTGATCAATAAAACATTCTTTAATGAATTTACAGTTCGCTTACCATCAGATGCGGCTGAGATCGTAGAAAAATTGGTTGAGCTTGATATTATTGCAGGACTTCCCGTATCACGTCTTTTGCCTAGGAATGATGATATGAAAAATATCCTTCTTGTTGCGGTAACCGAAACAACATCGCAAGATGATATGGAAGATTTTGCAGCAGAGCTAGCAGATTTATTAAAGGGAAAAGCATCATGATGGAACAAGGACGCCCCACAGGGGTTAGCGGAAGATCATCAAACGGTGAAACATTCCAAACTTTCACAGGTAACAGAGGGTTAGATCAGACAGAAGCTCTAATCTATGAAATTGGCGACATCACCAAAACAGGCGTAGATTTTCCGAAAGTAGGCGAATTTAAAAGCCGTCTTGGCGGCATAGAGCGCAGGGGCGAAATTGGTCTAGCAGGTCTTTCCGAGCCAGAAACAATGCGCCATTATACCCGCCTGTCCCGTATGAACTGCGCTATTGATCTTGGGCTTTATCCGCTTGGGTCATGCACGATGAAACATAATCCACGCCTGAATGAAAAAATTGCCCGCCTTTCTGGTATGATTGACGTTCATCCTCTACAGCCGATCAGCACCGTGCAGGGATCACTTGATGTCATTGACACTCTGGCGCACTGGCTTAAAACTGTCACAGGAATGCCAGCGATTGCCATGTCACCAAAAGCAGGCGCGCACGGCGAGCTTTGCGGGCTTATGGCTATTCGTTCCGCCCTTGATGCACGGGGCGAAGTTCGGGGTACTATTTTAGCCCCTGAATCAGCCCATGGCACAAACCCTGCAACAGCAGCCTTCTGCGGCTATAAAGTAAAGTCAATTCCCGCAACAGATGAAGGACGTGTTGATATGGCTGCCCTAGAAGCGGCGATTGATAGTGATGTAGCGGCGATTATGCTGACCAACCCCAATACTTGCGGTCTGTTCGAGCGTGACGTTAAAACCATTGCCGATATGATCCATGCAGCGGGCGGCTATTTTTACTGTGACGGCGCAAATTTCAATGCGATTGTTGGTAAAGTGCGCCCAGGTGATCTGGGGGTTGATGCGATGCATTTTAATCTTCATAAAACATTTTCAACCCCTCATGGCGGCGGCGGGCCGGGCGCGGGTCCTGTTGTACTTTCAGACGCTCTTGCCCCTTATGCTCCCGTGCCTTACGTCATTCACGGCGAAGAAGGCTTTGAGCTTATAGAACATGCTGGCGGCACGGAAAGTTTTGGACGCATGACGGCATTTCATGGTCAAATGGGCATGTTTACTCGGGCTCTTGCCTATATGATGTCTCATGGCGCAGATGGTCTTGCTCGCATATCTGAAGATGCTGTACTCAATGCCAATTATGTTCTAGCCTCGCTTAAAGATGTTATGTCCGCAAGCTATGAAGGACCCTGCATGCATGAAGCACTCTTTGATGATCGTTTCTTAAAAGATACAGGCATTACAACGCTTGATTTTGCCAAGGCGATGATTGATGAAGGCTACCACCCCATGACCATGTATTTCCCTCTGGTTGTTCACGGAGCAATGTTAATCGAGCCGACAGAATCAGAAAGCAAGCAGGAAGTCGACAGATTCATTGGAACGCTGCGCCATCTTACAAAGCTTGCCACCAGCGGCGGTAATGAAAAACATTTCACAAATGCCCCCTTTCTTGCCCCCACAAAACGCATGGACGAAACCCTTGCCGCACGCAAGCCTATATTGCGCTGGGTTAAGCCAGAAGAAGGCTAAGTTTAAGTCTTTAAAACCGCTTTAAAATTTCGAAAGGTGTTTCCATTTATATGGATACATCTTTTGTTTTTCTAATGCTTCTACTTCTTAAATTTAAGAAAAAACACCCAATCAT
>JADGEY010000250.1 GCA_016744185.1 Emcibacteraceae bacterium
CACACATACACACACAAACACACACACACAAACACACACACACAAACACACAAACACGCACACAAACACACACACACACACACATACACACACACACACACACACACACACACCCACACACACACACACACACACACACACACACACACACACACACACACACACACACACACACACACACACACACACACACACACACACACACACACACACACGTGGTTAATACTAGGTGATATAAAGGAAATTGAATACAGTGAAATGGATGCATTGCCCAGATTCTCAAATCCTTTCTACATTGACTCTCATTATGGCTTCTCGCCCAACGAAATGAGCCCCTTTGAACTACAATGGTTCCCGGCTTACTACAAGTTAGACACACACGTACTTGTGTTTGACAGATACAATTGTGTTTGACATACACACTTGAAACAGACTGAGACACACTTGTTTAGACACAGACATACTTTTGTTAGACACTTTTGTTTTCGCAGACACACTTGTATTTGGTAGACATAAACTGGTGTTTAACAGACATATAATTGTGTTTTTCAGACAAACTTGTGTTTGACAGACACATCATTTTGTTTTACAGACACACTTGTGTTTTTATAGAAGTCAAAAAGATTATTTCACTGAATAAGTTGATTGTAAAATGTAATACTATTTATTTAAAGAATTTTATCTATTTATTTCAACATACCTCTGTACACATCAGGAACGCCTACAACTACTTGTCCATAAGGAATATAATACTGGCTCTATGGCATTGCCACAGTGAGGTGAGTCTATGGATCTAGTTAGTCTGGTACATTAATATCGAAGTAACCAACTCCAGTGCATATATACAGT
>JADGEY010000251.1 GCA_016744185.1 Emcibacteraceae bacterium
AAACGCCTAAAAGCCGCAATGGACAACAGTTTTAGAGAAAAATTACTAAAATGTTAACAATTAATGATTTTGCCCTGTTAGCTTTCTATTTGGTTTTACATATTGGTTTATGGCATGTTTTTTGGGCGCAGTTATTTATACGCCGTTTTTTTATTTTGGCGTAAAACTTGCTGAAAAACATAAAGTTAATTCCATTTTTGCTCTTGGGATAATTATATCACTCGCCAGCCTTGCAATGTGCTTTTGCGTTATTTTCTTAAATGGTTTTTTCTTTAATAATAGTCATAATTATGGAGCCTCTATTTTAAATATTTATCCCAAAACTTTTCTATTAGGCACAATCATCAGTGTGGTTATTCTGGTAAAGGACTATATTAAACGTCAGGACGAACATTTAATTTCAGGAGAAAATGAGACTTTAAAAAAAGATTCTCTTTCTAAGTTTATGCAGCAATTACCGCATGACATGCGAGGGGAGTTATATTGTTTAGAGAAAGATGATCATTATTTAAAAGTTCATACAGCTAAAGGCTCGCATATGATTTTAATGCGAATGAAAGATGCTGTAATACTGCTTGAGAGCTATAAAGGGCTTCAGGTTCATCGTTCTTGGTGGGTTGCAGAAGATGCGGTTGAGAGGGCGGTTAGAGACGGGCGAAAAACTTGGCTTGAGCTTGCCTGTGGGATAAAAATTCCGGTATCACGCACTTATTTTAAGGAAGTTAAAAGGCGTAATCTTCTTTAATAAGAATCTTTTATTCTAAAAATAGCCTTTGCTGTTTCTTCCATCTTAGCGGCAAGGGTGAAATCCAGCTCTGTTAAAGCGCAGCCTTCATGCTTTGTTGTGATATAGGTT
>JADGEY010000253.1 GCA_016744185.1 Emcibacteraceae bacterium
TATATCACTTGGTAGGGGTGGTAGGATGTTATGCAATAGTCTAGTGAAGTTCGAGTCTGGCTTTAAATACAACTTTGAGAGATTGATCTACATTTAGGACACGCCCAGTTGCACGATCCAATCCAACGCAGAGCCGGCGTATGAGTCATCTAAATCTAAACCCTAAAACTTGAGTCACTCCATTACTTTGGATTTCGGTAGACAACAAAATACGGCTCCAGCGGCTCCGAAGTGGAATCTTATTTAGTTATAGGGCATACGATACGGTATAGGCATTCTTGGCTGGCATGGCTAAAAGAAGTGTTACCCCCACCTAGGTAGTGGTAACTCTTCTTTTGCTCCCTCCTGCTCGAGTCCATAGTATGATCCGTGTAAAGCGTGAAACATACCCCAGCCTCTATTCATAGCGCTCTTTGTTACGACGAGTATGTGTGTGTGTGTGTGTGTGTGTGTGTGTGTGTGTGTGGTCCAACTTGAGAGACGACATCACCATGACAATCTGCCTTGGGAGTTTTTTTCAACCAGCCCCTCGATTCCCAGAAAACTAAGGTGTATATACTACACATGGTAGACCAATATATGCATACCTCTACCTACTTTCTATATTTAAATGTATTCGATGGTATCGCAACAATGTAAGCATTTGTGTATATACACTATTATAGAATATTTGCATAACCATTTTTCACAATAACACGTGTATATATATATATAGCACCAGGAGAATAAATCGACTCCTACTAATTATTTTTCTTAGAAAAGGTGAATACCTAATATAAACACTAACATGTATACTATATAATGATGTACGTCGTACACTGTACGTACAGCGTACAGTGTACGCTGTACAC
>JADGEY010000257.1 GCA_016744185.1 Emcibacteraceae bacterium
TTGAGCTGTGTACGGGGAAACTCGTACGCACAGTTCTTAGGGGGGAGGATAGCAGAAATGCTATCTTCCTACCCGATGTGCGACCAGAGTAAGTGCATGTGCCATTTAAGTTATTGAAATATATAACTTAAATAAGATTTGAAGGTAGAATATTTACCAAGAGAAGGTAGATGATTTGCCAAGTAATGTCAAGTCTTAATGTAAATGCAACTGCAACGGTTGCATTTCGACCGACTCACCCGAGTCGGAGTTTAAGATCAGAAAATGGTTCATTTGATGATTCTTAAGCGCAAATGTTGTTCTAATTCTGTGTGTTATAATAAGCGTTTTAATATTTGGTGAAACACCCAAACATAATAATGATAAAACCCTTAAATTTCACACTCATGGGAATTTTTCTTAGTATTCTTATAAGAAACGAAAAAAATAACATGTTAGAACAAAAGTCTAAGATTAGAGAGCTCTCTTATAGAGGAATAATCTTTGGCGGTCTCTATAATGCTTTTAGAGAATAAGGAGTACATACATGACTAAAGCTTCTTTGATAATTGTTCAACTCTTTATTAATTTAAAGAGCAGCGAACCTGCTGTTCAACCAGCAGTAACCTACGGACGATGCGTAACTGGTAACGGTTGGGTGTTAAGCGTCCTTACAATGTATCCCCGAAAGGCATTTATTTACATTGATGTAAGTAAGTGGATTCTGTCAGCAGTAAGACGGATGAGGAGCTAGGTTGAACGATATGATAAACACATGTGAACTATTTATAAACGTCGTGAAGGAAACGAAGCTCAAACTGCTAGTCAGGGCTTTAACCAAAAGGTGTGCAGTCAGT
>JADGEY010000258.1 GCA_016744185.1 Emcibacteraceae bacterium
GGTCTGGGGTAAGTACTTCACATAGCGCTGATTGGATAATTTAATATTCGAGATAATGAAATTAATGTTAAAACTCGCAATTTACCTATCGATTAATATCGGTGATAATAATATATTGATATAAATAATCAAGAAATAATAATGAATATTGTATTTACTATTGTTATGCATTGCTATTCATATTCATGGTAGATAAACTATTGGTTGTGGTAGTGGTTGTGGTAGAGTTTGACTGTATTAAACCTGTTGATCATAGGGCATTGCATTAGCTAGATACATAGTGTTATGATGGCTATTGCCGTAGCTTGAATTTATAGCAGAAGTGTGTTGATTCTGATTATTTGGTTTCAACATTGGGTGGCGATCTGTGTGTGTGTGTGTGTGTGTGTGTGTGTGTGTGTGTGTGTGTGTGTGTTTGAAGGAGAGGGTAGTTGTATAAGTAAGAATGTTTTTGTGTGTGTTTTTTAGTAAATGTACATGAAGATGGATAGCATGAATATGCAATTATAATACATTGTTAGGTAATGGGTATAATAGTCTAATGGGTAGTGATGTTGAAATAAAAAGCTGATATTGTGTGACTCAGTGAATTAGTTGGTATATAAATTCAATGGGAGAGAGAATGAAATGACATTACAAATATTATTTCAGGTTATTACTATAAGTGAATGAGTCACTATACAAGAATACCATAAAATATATAAAGTAAGTGAATAAAATGGATGTAATATGGTACAATTTACTACTAACAAAAGTTATTGTTGGTGACAGACTTCTGGATTTGCATTATAGGAGTTGTAGAGTTCTGGTTAAAGTGGGGTCGATATTGGTAGTTC
>JADGEY010000259.1 GCA_016744185.1 Emcibacteraceae bacterium
TGTGTGTGTGTGTGTGTGTGGGGGTGTGTGTGTGTGTGTGTGTGTGTGTGTGTGTGTGTGTGTGTGTGTATGTGTATGTATCTGAGCATGTGTGTGTGTTTATGAGTGAGTGTGAGTGTTTGGGTGGTGTGTGTTTGTGTGGTGTGTGGTATGTGTGGTGCGTTTGTCACTCCGGGTGTGTGATGTTCGAGTTTGTGCGTGTGTCTCTATATGTATGTGTGTGTATGTGTATGTATTTGTGTATGTGTGTGTGGTATGTGTGTGTATACACTTATGTGTATGTCTATATGTGTGGGTGTTTGTGGATGGTACCAGTGATCATGTTAGGTACCATAGTATGTCTGTGTATGTGTGTGTTCTAGTGTGTTTATGCCACACTGCACGACGTGCACTCACACTTTTTTGTTTTAAATGTGGGAGTGTGTAAGTGCATATGTATATGTGTGCATGCGTGTGAGCGCGTGTGTATGTGTATGTTTATACCTCTTGTGACAACTCCGTCCATTAACAAGTTGCCTTTATAATCTTACGTGTTCTGCCTGCAAGTGGTTATATTGTACCAAAGTCCTTAAAGTATGTAAGCTAAGACATCCCAGTGCTAAGACATCTCATTGCTAAGACAACCCAGTGCTAAGACATCCCAGTGCTAAGACAACCCAGTGCTAAGACAACTCAGTGCTAAGACATCCCAGTGCTAAGACAACCAAATGAACATGTTTTAGTGTAGTCTTTATAAAGATACTGAAACATTAAACAAACACACACACACACACACACACACACACACACACACACACACACACACACACACACACACACACACACACACACACA
>JADGEY010000025.1 GCA_016744185.1 Emcibacteraceae bacterium
ATCAACTGTGCTGCAAGAGAAGCCGTGACATTGCGGGGAGATTTTTCAAAAAAAACAAATCCCACGTAGCTTGCCCCCGCATCAATGGCAGCTTGCAGAGTTTCAGGCGTTGAAAGACCGCATATTTTGCCCTCTAGCTCCATGCTCTAGCTCATTTCTTTTATAATATTCTGTGCAGAGCGAACTGGGTCATCAGCTTTGGTAATAGGCCGTCCGATGACGAGGTAATCCGCTCCTTTTTTGATCGCTTGCTCTGGGGTCATAATGCGTTTTTGGTCCCCTGCATTTGATCCTGATGGGCGAATCCCGGGAACCACAAGAATAAAATCTTTGCCGCATTCCTGCTTTATCATTTCAATTTCAAGCGGAGAGCAAACCACACCGTCAAGACCGCTCTGCTTTGCAAGCTTTGCAAGCTTTAGCACTTGGGAAGGCATATTACTGTTATAACCAATGTCTTTAAGGTTACTTTCGTCCATAGAAGTTAAGATCGTCACCCCAATCATTAGCGGGCGGGCGCAGCCAAGCTCTGCTGCTGCCCCGGCGGCGGCTTTTGCGGCTTTGCTCATCATATCTGCGCCGCCTGATGTATGAATGGTCATCATGAGAGGCGCAAGCGGCATTAACGATTTTACAGCTTTAGCGACTGTATTGGGAATATCATAGAGCTTTAAATCAAGAAAGATCGGCATGCCAAGGGCTGCAATTTCTTTAAAACCTTGGGGGCCATGCGCTCCAAAAAACTCTAATCCAAGTTTTACGCCGCCAATATGAGGCGCAAGATTTTTAGCGAGTGCGGCAGCTTTGCCCAAATCATCTGTATCAAGAGCGCAAAGAATTTGGTCTTGTGGATTTAGAATAGGGGACATAATATTTTGTGAAGTCATATCTATAAGTTAACCTGTGGAGGAGTTCATTTGGGGGCTTCGTTATTCATAATAAGTTTATTACGCTCATTAATTTCTTTTTCAAGCTCTTTAATATGTCTTTCTGAAAGCCGCTTTTCTCTGGCGTAAGAGAGGCTTTTTAAAAGAGAGGCAAGCCAGCCTGCAAAAAGGCCCGCAAAAACACCTCCAAAAATAAGAAGAAATAAAGGAAGTTCTTTTTTAAAAGCAAGGGGATGTAAATCAAATGTCACAAGTTGGCGGTTTGATATGGCTATAATAATGCAAAAGGCGGTAAAAGATAAAAAAATAAAGATCATTAAATAACGCATCAAGAGAGTCCTATTGTTATGGCTAGTTTTGAAGCTTAGAGCAGCATAGCTAGAAAAATATATAGGTTATATCTTATCATTTATAGGAAGTTTTATTCAAGCTTGATTATATAATTTTTAGGGTCTGTATCAGATAATATATAAAAGACGTTATAATGATAGCTATAAAAAGGGCAGATAAGTATATTTAATAGAGGCATTTTAACAACAGTGATCCTTCATTTTAATTAAGAAAATTAAAACAAACGGTTAAACAATAAATGAGATCGTTATCTGCTATAACCCCCTAAAATATTATAATCTAAAATTCACCAGACCCTTGGATAATTGTGTCTTTATGGAGGTAAGATCGCCAAGTTCATTATGGATTTTTTGTTCAATTGCCTTTGCTATGATTTCTGCTTCCTGAAATACGACAAGCCCTTTTTCCGTTGGAAAAATAAGAACGCGCCGCCTGTCGGAATGATGTGGTTTACGATATGCAAGATTATCGCTCACCATCCGATCCATCAATTTTGTAACAGTTGGTAGGTTTAATGATAATGAATCTGCAATGAAGGTCATAGATTGACCTGGTGTATTTTCTAATATAGTAAGGATTGCCCACATATCTACGCTAATCCCTACAGGTTTTAACATTATGCTCATCTGAGCGTTTATGCGCCGGTGAGCAATAGAAAGAATATTAGCGATATGGTTTAGTTTGTTATCTGGCATAATTTTATTTAAATTAGAAATAGTTATTTTTTATTGCAATAGTTTAATTCCCAAGCTTATACTTGTCCAGCTCATATATTTAAAAATTGGAAAATAAATGTCTGATACAGATGTGATCAAGGTTGGCGCCATCGTTCCTTTAAGTGGTCCTGCGGGATTATTTGGTCCATCATGTTGTAATTGTTTCAGGCTCGCCGCAGACGAAATGAATGAATGCGGCGGTATTTTAGGAAAAAAGATTGAACTAATTTTTATTGACGGGGGGCAAAAGCCAATTGATGTAGCGGCAAATTTAAAAACATTATTAGATAATGAAATTTTTTCAGCGTTAATTGGTATGCATGATAGCGATGTTAGGCATGCTGTTATTGATGTTTTAAATCATCGTGTTCCCTATATATATACGCCCCCTTATGAGGGCGGAGAAACAGCTGATGGTGTTTTCTTGTTAGGGGAAACGCCCGCCCAGCAATTAAAGCCTGTTATCCCATGGCTTTATCAATATAAAAATGTTAAAAAATGGTACCTTATTGGCAATGATTATAGCTGGCCTCACAAATTACACAGCGTTGCCCGACAATATATTGATGAAGCGGGAGCAGAGGTTGTGGGGGAAGGTTATGTTGCCCAAGATGATGGCAATTTTGCAGAATATATTTCTGAAATCAATGAACTTGACCCAGATTGCGTGATGGTTTCTTTGGTTGGCAGCTCATCGGTAGAATTTAACCGTGCCTTTCATAAAAACGGTCTTTCTGATCATATATTACGGTTTGGAACTTTGTTTGAAGAAAATATACTCCTTGCAAGTGGTGCGGAGGCCTGCGCAGGAATATTATCATCTTCAAGCTATTATCCAAATTTGAATGATGATAATAATGCTGCCTTTATTAATGCTTATTATGATAAGTTTGGAAAAAATGCTCCCACCCTTAATGCTTTAAGTCAAAGCTGCTATGAGGGGATGTTATTTTTACAAAAAATCACTGAAAAATCTAACTCTCTTTCAACTCAGAAAATAATGCAAGTTGCCGAAGGTTTAATGTATGAAGGCCCAAGAGGCATAAAAGAAATGCATGCCTGTCATATTTCTAAAAATATTTATCTCGCCGAAGCGGATGGGTATAATTTTAAAATTTTAGAGAAATTTACCAATATTTTGCCTTATTGATTATGGGTTTATACTCCTACAAACATTATAGAATGATCTTTATTTGAAATTAATGGAATGTTTTGCGTATGTTTTGCAATGGGTTGTAATGTTATTTACTTAAATAATATTATTAATTAAATATTTTCCTTTTCAACTATTATTTTTTATCCTATTATAGCGTCAATAATAAGAACCAGTAGGTCTAAAATAGCAACCGATATACATAGCAATCTATATACAGGGAGTATAAGCAAGTGAATAAACCACAATTATTTAGAACAGTAGCAAAGATTGGATTAGTAAGTCTCTTTGGTTTAACAGCCCCACAAACATGGGCTGATACAACAGAAGATAAGTCAGCAATAGAAGAAATTATAGTTACAGCACAGCGAAGATCAGAGAATCTACAACAAGTCCCCGTTGCTGTTACAGCCTTGAGCAGAGCAGCGATTGAAAAGGCAGATATTCATACCGCAGATGATATCGCAACACGTGTACCAGGTATGAGCTTCTCTCCGTTCGCTCCTGGGCAATCGGTTGTCAGCTTGCGGGGAATATCATCAAATGATGATGGTGCAGGAACAGAAAATTCAGTTGCTGTATTTTTAGATGATGTTTATTTAGGGCGTATCTCTAACATGTCATTTGAAATTTTTGATGTTGAACAGATTGAAGTTTTACGGGGGCCGCAAGGGACGCTTTATGGTAAAAATGCAATTGGCGGCGCTATTAATGTTGTTTCTACAAAACCAAGTGATGAATTTAGAGGTAAAATAAAAACAACGATTGGTAATTATGGGCGCAAAAATTTTGCGGGCGTTCTTTCTGGGGCTTTGAGCAGTAATATAAATGCTAAAGTGTCATTTTCATCTCGTGTGCGTGATGGCTGGGTAGAAAATATTGTAACAGGAAACAGGTTAAAAGATGAAAATGTTCAATCTGTTCGGGGTCAAGTTTTATGGTATAATGATGCAACAAAGATTACTTTATCTGGTGATGTAATGCGTTTAGATCAATCAGATATTGCACGGATTCCCGTTTTTGGCGGAGTAGAGCCTCTTCATCTTGCCCTAGGGGGGACTTATAAGAAATCGACTAACCCACAAGATGGTTTTGCGAAAAAAGACGCACAGGGCGTTAGTTTGAAAATCATTCATGATTTCAAAGATTACACCCTAACATCGATCTCTGCATATCGTGAAAGTGGTTCAGAATGGGAAATGGATTCTGCGGGCGTTCCTCAAGTAAATGTTGTTGATGAGATTCATGATTTTACGGATCAATATTCTCAAGAATTTCGCTTAGCAGGCGATCTTAATAATAATATTGATTATGTTGCAGGGCTGTTTTACCTCAATGAAAAAACAGATAGAGCAGAATATTTTAGATTGGTTTTCAATATCGATGACCGTAATCCCCTTCGCAGCGCAGGGGACGGACAAGATATGATCGGTGCGTACCGCCAAATTAATACAACAAGCAGTTTTGCCGCCTTTACGCATCTCAATTGGGCTATGACCGAGAAATTAAAAATGGGGCTTGGTCTTCGTTATACTTATGAAAAGAAAGATATTCTTTCATGGTCAAGCACTTCGAACGGCGGATTTGTGATTGCAACTGATTTTGGCGGAGATCTTGAAAATGCTGTGGGCGGCGCTGTGGGGAGTGAAGCATGGAGTGATTTATCACCAAAAATTTCTCTTAATTACCAGCTTACTGATGATGCGCTGATTTATGGGAGTGTCTCCAAAGGGTTTAAATCGGGCGGTTTTGGCGCAGCTCCTGCAAATGCAAAAGAAGCAAGAACGCCCTTAGCCCCTGAAACAGCATGGAATTATGAAATAGGATCAAAATCTGATTTGTTTGAGGGTCGGTTACGCTTGAATTTAGCGGCATTTTATACCAAATATAAAAACCTACAATTCCAACGATTTGGACCATTATTAGATGATGCCCCTGGTGCTTTTGGTGTTTTCTTAACCCGTAATGCTGGAGATGCAGATATTTATGGATTTGAAGCAGAATTTACATGGGTTCCAATGGATGGTTTATATGTTTCTGGAAATTATTCATATATGAATACAGAAGCAGACTTTAACTTTAATGGTTTTTATAACACAGCCCCTGCAACAGCGGATATTCGCACATTAGAATTAACCCGTGCGCCAAACCATAAATTTAGCGTTAATTTAGATTATAGTCATGATGCGCCGTGGGGCGGCACTATGGCTTATCATTGGGATTGGCGTTTTACAGGCGATCAGCGTGGTGATGTTGTTTCCGAAACAACCAAACAGCCAAAATTTAATCTGTCCGACGTGAATGTTTCATGGGTCAGCGAAAATGAACGTTGGGAATTCAGCGTTTGGGGTAAAAATATATTTGATGAAAAATATATTTCTCATATCTATATCATAGGACCTGGAAATCAGGCCGTTTTTGGTGACCCAGCCATGTATGGTATCTCTGTCACGATGAAATTCAATTAAATAAATCACCTAAGCCGAATGCCATATCTGGTGTTCGGTTTTTTATATTTAAAACAAGGAATATCTGATGAATATTATAGATTTATCGGCATGTGAAGCTGTTTGTCTAATGCGCAGTGGAGAAATGAGCGTTACAGAATATGTAAATGCCCTGATTATCCAATTAGAAGCAAAATCAGACTTGAATGCATTTATTTTATATGATGTAAAAAAAATAAGGCACGACGCAAAAAAATTAGATGATCATAGAATTTCTGGCAATGAATGTGGTTCTCTATTTGGGCTTCCTCTTGCTGTAAAAGATAATATTGAAACCTCCTCATATATTACAACAGGCGGAACAGGGGGGCTTTCAAATTATTTGCCAAAACAAAATGCCCCTGTACTTCAAAAATTACTTGCAAATGGGGCATTGGTTCTTGGTAAAACTAATCTTCATGAATTGGCATTTGGAATCACATCAAATAATAGTATTTATGGGGCTGTTAGAAATCCATATAATCCAGAAATGATCGCAGGGGGCAGTAGTGGGGGCAGTGCCGCCGCAGTTGCAGCAAGAATAACGCCCTTTGCCATTGGAACAGATACAGGGGGTTCGGCACGTATTCCGCCTGCATTATGTGGAATTGTAGGGTATCGTCCAACTATGGGGCGGTATGGTTCAGTCGGGGCAATACCTATTTCACATACCCGTGACACATTAGGAACAATGGCAAGAGATGTCGCCGATATACAGTTAATAGATCAAATTATTACAGATCAAATAGATGTGACCGAATTAACAGATTTAAAAACAATACGGCTTGGGGTTTCCCGAGATTATTTTTATGAAAACCTTGATCCTGATACTGCGAAAAGAACCGAGGAAGCATTACAAGTTTTAAAAGAATTAGGCGCAGAAATTATTGAGGTGAATATTGATAATCTTATGGCTTTAAATGATGCGGTAAGCTTTCCGATTTGTTTATATGAAAGCATTAAGGATATGGAAAAATATATCGCTCAAATTGGGATTAGTTTTTCTGAACTTATCGAACAAATGGGAAGCCATGATGTGAAAGATTTTTATGAAACTTGTCTTAAGCAGCCCCCCTTCACTGAAAAACAATATCATACAGCCCTTTATGAAGCACGTCCTCTATTGCAACAGGCTTATCAATGCTATTTTGAAGAAAATAAATTGGACGCAATGGTGTTTCCAACAAGTAAATTAACGGCTCGCCCTATTGGGCAAGATGAAAATGTGATTATAAATAATGTAGAAACGCCAACTTTTAACGCCTATATTCATAATACTGATCCTTCTAGCAATGCGGGTCTTCCGGGAATTTCCATTCCTATTGGTTTATCGTCAGAAAATTTACCCATCGGATTAGAATTTGATGGGCCTGTAAAAAATGACCGAAAAATAATGCAAATTGCTGCAATCTTCCAAAAAGCTGTTGGTCAGCTTGCAAAACCGGAATAAATCATGACTATCCCTCAGATTAAAGAAGATAAATATTTTTATATCACATTAATGATTGGCTCTTGCGTTGCTTATAGTGGGCTATATGCAATGCCATTATGGATTGGCGCATATGCCGATCATTTACATCTTAGCTCTTCAATATCAGGCTATATGGGGTCGCTTCAATTAATGATGGCAGCGACCGCCTCTATTTGGGTGTCGGGAAAGATTAATCATTATAGTGCGGCTAAACTTGCATTTATAGGTACTGCTCTTGTTTTATTTGCTAATATTGCTTCTGCTTTAGGAACGTCTATTCCATTATTATTTTTTGTAAGGGCGATTTCAGGAATTGGAGAAGGCATATTGCTTGCGAATTTAAATGTTTATATTAGCCGTACCTCTAACCCCGATAAATTCTTTGCATTATCTCAAACAACAATCGCTGTATTTGGCATAATCCTATTTTTCACTGCCCCCCAGCTTATGAAGCTTTATGGAATATGGGGGATATTTGGTATTATTTGTTTCACTGCAATATTGGGAATGACTGTTGTAAAGTTTATGGGTACAAAAAAACAGGAAAGCGATAGGATCGAAGAAAAGCCAGCAAAGACATCCTCTTTTTTATCCCTTTTTACTTCATTTCCTTTATTAGCATTAGGTGTGTTATTTGTTGGCTGTCAAGGAGCATGGGCTTATTTTGAAAGAATGGGGGTTGCAAAAGGCTTTAATGTTGATCAAGTGGGTCAATTTATTGTAATCGGATTAATCATCAGTTTATTAGGGCCTTATTGTGCAAATTTCCTTGCTTCTAAAATTGAGCGCAAAAAAATAATTGTAATTGGACTTGCTATTTCAGGCAGTGCTGTTTTACTCGCAAGTCAAAATATTGCGCCTGATTATTTTATAATATCAGCAGCTATTTTTCCATTCGGAACATTATTTATTGTGACAAGTTTTCTGGGGTATTTAAACTATAAAGATTCGAGCGGAAAATTAATTGCATCTGCTCCTGCTTTTATTAACATTGGTGGGGCATTAGGACCTGCAATAATGGGGGGAATTTTAATTAACTATACGTTAGTATTGGTAGGGTTTGTTGTTATTTTTATTTATTCCTTGGCATCTATTTTGGTTTATTTAAAAAAATAATTTTCAATGATTTTGTGGGAAACTGTTGAAAATTTTGGCTCTGTTGTAGTTTTTTACAACAGAGCCATAGGTTAATAAATTTTAGTTTCATTAACCTTGCTATAATCATACATAGTTGGCTTTACTTCATCAAGTGGGCTGCCGGCGCGAACATTAGCCCCTAAAGATTTTGCAATTGCGCAAGCTGCGTTTAAGCCTGATGTTAATGCGCCTTCCATCCAGCCGCCAACCCAAGAAATAGAATCGCCGCAGATCACAATTGGTGACTCCTTATTAATATCTTGGAATTGATAAACCACATCATGGCATTGCTGTTCAGTGCCTGGATAGTCCAGCTTGAAAGCACCATAATAATAGGGTTGAGATTGCCAATCGACTATATTCGTCGTGTTAAGGTCATATTTTTCATGGATGCCACCCTCAGAAAATGCGACCTTATTTTTATCTAGGGCATTAGCAAAATCGTTGTTGACTACTCTGAGTGTTTCTAAAAACTTATCATAGCGTTCCTGTTTTGAAAGCCCAAGTAATTTATTAGAATCATCTTCCCATACATAACTAATTAAGACAACGCCGCCACCAGATTTTCCGGGGTCATAATCAAGGCAATAAAGCCCTCTAAAAATTTCATCTGACTGTATGTTGGATGGAAAATGATTAGGCTTTCCATCTGTAAGCCAGAATTTATTTTTTACTTGGATAAAGAATTTTGAAGAGCTGGTCATATGTAAATTACGCAGAGATGTTTTGACTTCTTTTGAGAGAATATCTTTTTTCAATGATGGTTCAGTATATGTCGTCAGCCCCATCACCTGCATGGCACGGCTTGTCGTTGCAATAATACATCCTTCCTCCCAATAATCATCTTTTTGGGATTTTAGCATGTCTGCAGATTTATCATTGACGGAAAATATGAGAGTATTTTTTTTGTCACTATTTTTCGTCATTTTTTCTTGACCAACAGAGTTTTCTAATGCTATTGGGCTGTTTAAATAGATTTTCCCACCCAGGTCTTTTATTTCGCGAACAAGGGCATCTGTAAAACTACTGATCCCTGCGGGAACTAATTCCTGATCTGCTTCGAATCCATTAACCATTAGGCGTAAAATCTCTAAAAAATTGATATTAAATAGAGGGCTAAATCCGCCGGAACCAACACCTAACGCCCCAAAAGCATCCATCTCGTTCTGTGTCCATTTATTCATTACAATATTGGTATTTTGTCCTAATGTGAATATACCTTGCTCGAATGATACATCTTTATATTGATCAATTAATTTCTGCCAGCAGTCGATTGTTTTTTTCTTATAACTTTCACGAGTCTCAAGAGGACCATTTTGATATCCGTTCCAATAAGAGTATAATTTCCCCTCATTTTTGCTGGAGCTGTTGAGGTTGTCAGGGTCACCAACAAGATAGATGAGCATATTATTAAAATCTATGCCAATTTGTTTGAAAAGCTTGCTGTCTGGCTGACTTCGTTTGCCTTCTTCTTTTGGGCTAGGCCATTCTATAAGCTTGTTTTGATAATATAGTTCTGCATTGACTCCAAAAACCCCTGGGTCGGGAAAATTTGGCTTAGTTTCAATGCCAAATTTTTTGAAATAATGAAACAATGTTGCCGAGCTTCGTGGAAAGCGCATACAGCCAAGTTCAAAGACCGCATGATCTATCGGTGACTCTTTATTATATTGGACTGAACACATTCTCCCGCCAACACGGTCGGTTGCTTCAAAAATAGATACCTTAACACCTGCTTTTAACAATTCATAAGCTGCTATAAGTCCCGATGCGCCTGCGCCAACTATCAGAACCACTTTGTCTTTAGGAAAAGAGCCTTCAATAATCGAGGCTCCATTATCCAGCCATTCCCCGTAATTTAAAAGTGTGTCGATCATTGTGTTTGGTTTAAATGCTGCTTTTGTTTTTCGGTGCTGTACGCCAGCTAAAGCTTCATACATAATATATATTCCTTAAGTTTAATGTGAAACTAAAGGGTAATATAATTTTTAAAATCTGACTATCATCATTAATGATGATTTTTACTCTATAATTAAATCGTAGGGATTAAAAACCCAATTTTTACGAAGAAGAAATATGTCAAGCAATATCTCTAATGCTGAAGCTAAATATTATAGATCAATGTGGCTAATTGTGTGCGGCGAACTGTTTTTGTTTTTGTAAATACGGTATTAATATGTGAACGTAAAGTTGGTTTCGCAATTGATAATATCTTACAAATTTCTTGGTCTGAATGCCCCAAGCTTACTAAGTCAGCAACTTCCACTTCTCGATTAGTAAGTAAGAATTTATGTGATATTTGTGTGAAGCCTCTATGAAAATTTTGTTGAGGTTTATATAATGATCTTATGAGCGCATTGGTAAAGCTGGGCGCAATAGCATCAAGAATTTCTCTTTCTCTATTGCCGAAATCTTCCTTTGTATTATTTCGCCAAATACGTATATCACCAATATTTACGCCGCAAAAGTAGGAAAAAAAATTAATACCATAACAAAGACCATCTTGCCTTAAAAAATCATTATAAAATTCTGTTTTAATAAGACGTTCATGCGCCATAATATCACTAACAAGTGTAGCACGCCGCCGGTTTTGTAAAGCAGGTGTGATGGGGTCGCAAAATTGAAAATACTCCTTATAGTTTTTTAAATTATCCGGACACATATTTATTTGTGTGCATGAAATAAATTTTTTATGTGTTTTATCCCAAATGAAAGATGCAAAATAATCTGCATCTAATAGCGCAAGTAACTGATGACCAATTTTTTTGCGAATTTCTATATGGGAATATGATCTAGTAAGATCCTTCATTATTGCAAAAATCAGGTCATTTTCTTTATGAGTAAGATGCATCATTAATGCCTCTCTAAATTAAAATATTTAAATTCATATAAATGATGATTATATGTTAAATGAGTTCTGCATACTAGGAATTTCTAATGTAAAATAAAGCCATTTATATGAACCAAAGACCCTAGTGAGTTTTAGGCAATAATATTTTAGTTTGCATCATTTAAGCTTAAAAATTTTCTAAAATCACTTTTTATGATCTTCTTTACGACTCAACCATATATTATTGGGCTTGTATCACATTATACAGCCCTTCTGAGTTACCAAGACGTAATGACACACACACACACACACACACACACACACACACCTATTGTCCCGATAAGACATATTTCTGTTCTTGCAAGAAGTATAGTCTAAAGGTGTCTTAGAATCTGATATAGCTCAAGTTCATTAAAGAGTGATAATTGAGGGGTCTGTGGTTATGGTTTATTTTTATTTTTTGTAATACGCAAGAGTAGCTTTATTTATTATTAAGCTTTTCTCTTAGGTCTTTTCCTGTTTTGAAATAAGGGACATGTTTTTCAGGAACATTCACAGATTCGCCTGTACGAGGATTGCGTCCAATGCGCGCAGGGCGGTGTTTAACAGAAAAAGCTCCAAAGCCTCTAAGTTCAACTCTATTGCCCTGTGCTAAGGCATCTGTAATTTCGTTAAAAATCGTATTTACTATTCTCTCAATGTCACTTTGATACAGGTGAGGGTTTACCTCTACTAAACGAGTAATGAGTTCAGATTTAATCATGTGAAATTTCCCTAATCCGATTGTTCCTAATGGTTAATTACGGCTAGGTTGACAGAGAGCATGCGGTTCGTCAAGCTTAGATTCATGCAAAACTAGGAAAAAATGTAAAACAAAGCTAATTTATTCATTATTAGAGAAAATTTAAGTCATAAATTTCTTCAATATTAGGTGTTTTAAATATAAAGTAGGCTATAAAAGAGGGAATCACGATAAGTTTAACATAATACTTTCATGAGATTCGGTAATAAAAAACCGTTTCACTTTTGAAATGAAACGGTTCTTTGAAATTTATTATTGAAGTTTAACTTTTAAAATTAATCTTCTTTTTTAAGAGCTGCACCAAGAATATCACCAAGGCTTGCTCCTGAATCAGTTGATCCATATTGCTCAATCGCATCTTTTTCTTCTCTAATTTCCAGCTGCTTGATGGAAAGACCAATTTTGCGTGTTTTCTTGTCCATAGAAGTGACAAGAGCATCCACTTTATCACCAACAGAGAAACGTTCAGGACGTTGATTGTCACGATCACGGGATAGGTCAGAACGTCTGATGAATGATTCAACAATTGCATCATCTTCACCAATGGTAACCTCTAGTCCATTTTCCGTGACATTTGTAACTGTTGCAATAACAGCTGTGCCTCGTTTCATTGTGCTAGATGCACCAGACATCGGATCATCAATAAGCTGTTTAATGCCTAGTGAGATACGCTCTTTTGAAGTGTCAACATCAAGGATCACAGCTTTAACCACATCGCCTTTTTTGTAAT
The DNA here is from genome assembly GCA_016744185.1 of Emcibacteraceae bacterium. Taxonomy (GTDB): domain Bacteria; phylum Pseudomonadota; class Alphaproteobacteria; order Sphingomonadales; family Emcibacteraceae; genus Pseudemcibacter. Next base: position 12,564 of record JADGEY010000025.1, read on the forward strand.
CAGCGATTGCAATATCACCAGATTTATTCCAATCAAGGTCAGATAAATGAACCATTCCATCAACATTACCATCAAGACCAATGAAGAGTCCAAATTCAGTAATATTCTTAATTTCGCCTTCGACTTGCGTGCCAGAAGGGAATTTATCAGCAAAAGCTGTCCAAGGATTTTCTGTACATTGTTTAAGACCAAGTGAAATACGCCGTCTTTCTGCATCAATTTCAAGAACTTCAACTTCAACTTCTTGTGATGTCGAAACAATTTTACCAGGATGGATATTTTTCTTAACCCAGCTCATTTCTGAAACATGGACAAGACCTTCAATGCCTTCATCAAGTTCAACAAATGCACCGTAATCAGTAATATTTGTAATACGGCCTTTAAGTCTTTGACCGATTGGGAATTTCTCATTCACTTCTGCCCAAGGGTCGGTTGAAAGCTGTTTCATGCCAAGAGAGATACGTTGAGTATCTGGATTAAGGCGAATAATTTTAACAGAAACGGTATCACCAACAGTTAAAACGTCAGAAGGATGATTAATGCGCTTCCAAGAAATATCAGTGACATGAAGAAGACCATCAATACCACCAAGATCAACGAATGCACCGTAATCTGTGATATTTTTAACAATGCCTTCAACCACTTTATCTTCGGCAAGATCATTTAAGATCTCAGCACGCTGCTCTGCACGTGTTTCTTCAAGAATAGCACGGCGAGAAACAACGATGTTGCCTCTTTTACGGTCCATTTTAAGAATTTGGAAAGGCTGTTCAATATTCATGAGAGGCGTAACATCACGGATGGGGCGAACGTCAACCTGTGATCCAGGAAGGAACGCAATAGCGCCTGAAAGATCAACAGTAAAGCCGCCTTTAACACGTCCAAAGATAACGCCGTTAACACGTTCTTCAGCTTCATGTTGTTTTTCTAATATTGTCCATGCTTCTTCACGGCGGGCTTTTTCACGTGAAAGAACCGCTTCACCTTTTGCATTTTCAATGCGGTCAACGAAGACTTGAACTTCATCACCAACATTTAATTCTGCGGATTGTCCGTGGGCTGCAAATTCTCTAAGAGGGATTCTGCCTTCTGCTTTAAGTCCGATATCAATTGTGGCGGCTTCTTTATCAAGGGCGATAATTAAACCTGTTACTACACGACCGTCAAACTTAGATTCTGATCCACCCATCGCTTCATCAAGCATTGCTGCGAAGTCGTCTGTGGATGGCATTGTCATTTCTGTCATTTATAATTTCTTTCTGTATATAAATTATTCTGGCCAGCTGGTTGCATCCAGCGGTCTTAAATTAAAAAATTTTAAAGTTTGTTCAATATAAAGCCTAAAGCTTTTTCAAACACCGCCTCTATATCTGAATTTGTTGTATCTAGCAAGTAGGCATCTTCGGCGGCTTTTAGGGGGGCGGATGCTCTTTTTTGGTCTCTTTCATCACGCTGCTTTAAATCTTGTAATATCCTGTCATATTCTTCTGTTTTATAGCCCGTGCCAAAAACCTCTAAAGCCCTGCGCTTTGCACGGGTTTCAGTCTCTGCTATAATGAATATTTTAGCCGTTGCATTTGGGCAAATAACCGTTCCAATATCACGCCCATCTAGGATAGAGCCTTCTTTTCCATCAGGCGGATTTTTCATAAAATCATGCTGATACTTTAAAAGAGCTTCTCTAACGCTTGGGATAGCAGCGACTTTAGAGGCAGCACTTGCAGTTGATTCGTTTCTTAAATTAGGATCATTAAGATCAGCATTACCGATTCTTAAAGCTGCGCTCAGAGCGTCCATTTCATCAGAAGGATCACCGCCCACTTTTAAAACCGATAGCGCAGTCCCTCGGTATAAAGCTCCCGTATCCAGCAGGGCTAAATCTAAATATTTTGCAAGTTTGCGGGCAAGCGTTCCCTTACCAGAAGCCGCAGGGCCATCAATTGCAATAACGATTGAAGCGTCATCTAAAGAAGTATTATCATTCATGAGCTTATTCCATTTTTAGGGGAGTATATATTTGCACCATAGGGGAGTATATATTTGCACCAAGAGTATTAAAAAGAGCAGTAAAGCTGGGAAATGATGTTTCAATTACAGTGCCATCATCCACTGAAATAGGCTCTTGTGCATTCATGCCTAAAATCAGAAAGCTCATGGCAATGCGGTGATCAAGATGCGTCTTTACGGTGCAGCCGCCTTTAACGCCTCTGCCGCCCTTGATAGACATGCCGTTTTTATGTTCTCTAACCTCCACACCAGACGCTAAAAGTCCCTCTACCATAACAGCAATGCGGTCGCTTTCTTTAACCCGAAGCTCTTCAAGCCCTCTCATGACCGTAACCCCCTCGGCATGGGCAGCGGCGGCGCATAAAATAGGATATTCATCAATCATAGAAGGCGCACGGTCTTTGGGGACTGTAATGGCTTTAAGGCAGCTATATCTTACCCGAATATCTGCTACAGGCTCGCCGCATTCTAGCCTCTTATTTTGCATGGTAAGGTCTGCGCCCATTTCTTGTAATGTTATAAATAGCCCTGTTCGGGCAGGGTTAAGTCCGATATTTTTAAGCGTAATGTCAGAGCCTTTTGTAATTAAAGCCGCAACAATAGGAAAGGCAGCGGAGGAAGGGTCTGCGGGGATATTTAAAACTTGCGGCTTCAGCTCGCCCTGACCTGTTACTGTAATTTTGGTTGCCTTGACACCGCTTTCTAGTGTGATTTTTTCTTCAGTAATGGGAACGCCGAACTGCCTAAACATTCTTTCGGTATGGTCACGGCTTGGGATAAATTCATAAATCACGCTTGTCCCTGCGGTATTAAGCGCACCGAGCATAAGCGCGCTTTTAACTTGAGCGGAAGCGACTTTCATGTGATGCTTTATGGGAAGAGCATCTCCCGTTCCTCTCACAGTGATCGGCAGTGTGCCTTTTTCATTTCCTTTAAAGGACGCTCCAAACTCACGAAGAGGCTCTGTCACCCGTTTCATGGGACGACCCGAGAGCGAGCGGTCGCCTGTGAATGTAATTTCGAGAGGATGCGTGGCTATAAGCCCCATAATCAGGCGTACGCTTGTTCCGCTATTGCCCATTTCAATGGTTTCTTTCGGCTGTTTTAAACCGCCAATGCCCACGCCATGAATATGCCAGATGCCTTGATCATCTTTATAAATATCTGCGCCGAGCTGGCGCATTGCCTCTGCCGTGCCAAGAACATCTTCTCCTTCAAGCAGACCAGAGACTTTTGTTTCACCGATGGATAATGTTCCTATAATCAATGATCTATGAGAAATAGATTTATCTCCGGGAATTTTAACGTCTCCCATAAGGCCGCTCGCAGGGGCAGAAGTTAGAATATTCATATTATTTATTCTTTTATATAAGCTTTAATGTTGATTTGTGGCATTTTTTACGTTTGAAATATAAGCCGCAGAGATACCATAGATTTTTCAAGAAATATACGATAATGCCCGAATAAAAGCTTAAAATGAGAATAAAAGCTTAAAATGAGAAAAAAATTATAAAAAATAGATATTATTCTTTGACAGAGGGGGCGATACGTGGCAAACGAAACTTTTAGATGATCTATTTCTTAGGAGAATGACTTTGGCAAAAGCAGAATGGGGCAATAAACGTCAATGCCCAAAATGTGGGACTCGTTTTTACGATCTTGGCAATGACGATCCAATTAGCTGCATTAGCTGTGATGTAAACTTTAAACCAGAAGTGATTTTGAAAAGTAAACATCAAGCATTTGAAGTAGAAGTAAAAGAAAAAGAAAAAGAAGATGATTCCGTTGATCTTTTAGATGATGATGCACTTTTAGAAGAAGATGCAGAAGAAGACGCGGTTGATGTTGATGATAATACAACAGTTCTAAGTGATGATGAAGGCACAAATGTATCCGACGTTATCGATACATCGTCGGATAAATTAAGCTCTGATGAAGGCTAACATTATTATTTTTTAAGAATTGTTCTTAAAAATCCCCTAAAAATTCGGGGCTATAGCTCAGCTGGGAGAGCGCTACGCTGGCAGCGTAGAGGTCAGGAGTTCGATCCTCCTTAGCTCCACCATTATATAAAAACCGCCTTTATGATGAAGGCGGTTTTTTATTTGGGTATTTTAGAGCTTATAAAATAAATTTAGCAAGATCAGCGGTTTCAACCAGATCGCCAATATGTTCTTGCACATAACCTTCGTCAATTTTAACGACAGCGCCATCTTGATCGGCCGCCTTAAAGCTAATGTCATCTAGGATACGTTCAAGCACAGTATGAAGCCGTCTTGCGCCAATATTTTCAACAGTTTCATTAATCTTAGCCGATAGGTGAGCAATTTTTTTAATACCGCCTTCTGTAAAGTTTAGCGTCACATTCTCCGTTGCGAGAAGAGCCACATATTGCTTGATTAGGCTAAAGTCAGGTTCGGTTAAAATATGGATGAAATCATCTTCGGTAAGGGCGCGGAGCTGAACGCGGATCGGAAGCCGCCCTTGCAGTTCAGGCAGTAAATCAGAAGGCTTTGAGACGGAAAAAGCCCCCGAGGTAATGAAAAGAATATGGTCGGTTTTCACTGTGCCATATTTGGTCGATACGCTGCAGCCTTCAATTAGGGGAAGCAGATCACGCTGAACGCCTTCACGGCTAACCTCTCCGCTATTACGTCCAGACTTCCCTGCTATTTTATCAATTTCATCAATGAAAACAATGCCCGTCTGCTCTGCATTATAAATGGCTTCTTTAATCAGGCTATCTTCATCAACCAGATTATCACTTTCATCGGATTCAAGAATATGAAGGGCTTCTTTAACGGTTAGCTTTTTCTTTTCAGTTGTTTTGCCGCCGCCGCCTAAAAGATCGCCAATATTCATCATGCCCATACTTGACCCAGGCATACCAGGGATTTCAAAAGAGGGCATGGAAGATGCGGCAGTCTCATTGACCTCAACTTCGATAATTTTATTATCCATATCGCCTTCCCGAATTTTTTTACGGAATGTTTGGCGTGTCTCTGCGCTGGCAACATCTCCCACAAGAGCGTCAATAATCCGCTCTTCCGCAGCGATTTCAGCTTTAGCGGCAACGGACTTTCTTTTAGAATCACGGGTAAGGCTGATCGAATCTTCGGTAAGGTCACGAATGATTTGTTCCACGTCACGCCCCACATAACCCACTTCGGTAAATTTAGTGGCTTCGACTTTTACAAAGGGGGCATTTGCAAGTTTTGCAAGCCGTCTGGATATTTCTGTTTTTCCAACGCCGGTGGGGCCGATCATCAGGATATTTTTAGGCAAGACTTCTTCTCGCATTTCGCCTGTTAATTGCCCCCGTCTCCAGCGGTTACGCAGAGCAATTGCAACGGCACGTTTAGCGTCATTCTGTCCAATGATATAGCGGTTAAGTTCAGATACGATTTCAGGAGGTGAGAAAGAAGATGTGGTCATATTACTTAGCGTCCAATATTTCTACTGTTAAATTGTTATTTGTATAGATGCAAATATCAGCGGCAATGCCGAGGGCTTTGCGGGCAATCTCTTCTGCATCAAGATCTTGATCCATCAGCGCACGGGCGGCGGCAAGGGCGTAATTACCGCCCGAGCCAATGGATAAAATACCGTCAGGCGTTTCAAGCACATCGCCATTTCCCGTTAAAACCAAAGAAGTCTCAGCATCGGCCACAATCATCATCGCCTCTAATTTGCGAAGGTATCTATCTGTGCGCCAGTCTTTTGCCATTTCAACGCAGGCACGGGTAAGCTGTCCGCTGTAACGTTCTAGCTTTTCTTCCAATCTTTCAAATAAAGCAAAAGCATCAGAGGTCGATCCTGCAAAGCCTGCAATGACGCTGCCATCACCTAAAGGACGCACTTTTTTGGCATTTCCCTTCATAACGCAGTGCCCCAATGTGACCTGCCCATCGCCGGCAATGACAACTTTATTACCTTTTCGAATGCCAATGATCGTTGTACCATGCATGGTAATTGTATCTTCGCTCATATATTTGACCTAAATTTTATTTATTTTGTTCCACTATGTTAGTTAAGACAAAATATACCATCTATCAAGGGCTAGTGGTAAAATTTTAGAAATAATTTGGGCTTAAGCCTAAATCCTGCTATAGAAAAAAGATAAAAGCCACAATATTAAGGAACTCTTAATGCGTATAGCCACAGTAGAGCGCAAGACAAATGAGACATATGTCAAAGCCGCAGTAAATCTTGATGGAACGGGTGTCTATGAGGTTGATACTGGGATTGCTTTTCTGGATCATATGATGGAGCAGCTTTCTCGTCATAGTCTTATGGATATTACATTAAAAGCCAAGGGCGATCTACATATTGACTTTCATCACACCACAGAAGATGTGGGCATCGTCTTGGGGCAAGCGATCGCTAAAGCTCTGGGTGATATGAAGGGCATTACAAGATACGGTAATGCGATCATTCCTATGGATGAAACATGTAGCCGTTGTTCGCTTGATATTTCGGGCCGCCCCTTTATAGTGTGGAAAGTTGATTTTAGACGTGATAAAATTGGCGATATGGATACGGAACTTTTTCTGGAATGGTTTCGGGCCTTTGCCCATGGGGTAGGAATGACGCTTCATGTTGAAAATATGTACGGCGAGAACAACCATCATATTATTGAATCTTGCTTTAAGGCTCTGGCGCGGGCGATGCGCAGCGCATTGGAAATTGATCTTCGCAAAGCGGACGCTCTGCCATCAACCAAAGGCGTTATAGGCGATCAGTCAGATAAGCTGGACTAATCATGAAAATAGCAATTATTGATTATGGCGCAGGAAATTTGCATTCTGTGAGCAATGCAGTTCTGCGCTGTCTGTCTGATCTTGGGATTTCGGGCGAGGTTGTTCTTGCGTCCCAGCCAGAAGAACTTGACGCCGCGGATCATATCATTCTTCCGGGAGTGGGGGCATATAGTGAATGCACCGCAAATTTAAGAGCGCAGAAGGGCATGATAGAAGCTTTGGAAGAAAATATTCTTCGGGCAGGAAAGCCTTTTTTGGGCATCTGCGTTGGTATGCAACTTTTGGCTACAAGGGGGCATGAACATGGGATTCACCAAGGGCTGGATTGGATTTCAGGAGATGTTATCGCTCTTGATCCCCAGAAAAACATCAAAATCCCTCATATGGGCTGGAATGATTTAGAAATAGAAAAAACCCACCCTATCTTGTCAGGAATTAGGGCAGGGACAGATATGTATTTTGTTCATAGCTATTGTTTTGATCTAAAGGATAAGTCTTGTCTTTTAGCTTCTACAGATTATGGGGGGAAGGTTGCAGCGGTGGTTGGCAAAGATAATATTATTGGAACGCAGTTTCACCCTGAAAAAAGCCAAAAATACGGGCTTAAATTATTACAGAACTTCCTACAATGGAGACCATAGATGATACTTTTTCCCGCAATTGATTTAAAAGAAGGTCAGTGCGTCCGCCTTTATAAAGGGGACATGGATCAAGCGACCGTCTTTAATGACAGTCCTGCGGCTCAGGCTTTGGAATTTGAAGATCAGGGCTGTGAATGGTTGCATCTGGTTGACCTTGACGGCGCATTTGCGGGCAGACCTGCCAATGCAGAGGCGGTTAAAGCGATCTTAGCGGCGGTTAATGTTCCTGTGCAGCTTGGCGGCGGAATCCGTGATCTTAAAACCATAGAACAATGGCTTAAAGCCGGAATAAAGCGAGTGATTCTAGGCACGATAGCCCTGAGAGACCCTGAAATCGTTAAAGAAGCAGCACGGATTTTTCCAGATCAAATCGCTGTCGGCATTGATGCGAGGGGCGGCATGGTCGCTGTAGAAGGCTGGGCAGAAACGTCCGATATGTCTGCTATTGCCCTTGGTGAAAAATTTGAAGACGCGGGAGTTTGCTCAATAATTTATACAGATATTGACCGTGATGGAACGATGGAAGGGCTGAATGTGCAGGGAACAGTGGATTTGGCGAATGCTCTTACTATTCCTGTTATCGCTTCTGGCGGCGTGGCATCGATGAATGATTTGATAGACTTAAAAAAAGCGGCAAAAGGCGGCAGCGGTGTGATTGAAGGGGCGATTTCAGGGCGTGCGCTTTATGATCACCGTCTAGACGTTGTAGAAGCGATTTCTTTTTTAAAGAAGGATTTATAATGCTGAAAATGCGGATTATTCCTTGCCTTGACGTAAAAGACGGACGTGTGGTTAAGGGGGTTAATTTTACCCAGCTTCGGGATGCTGGTGATCCGGTAGAGCAAGCAAAATTTTATGATGCAGCGGGCGCAGATGAGCTTTGTTTTTTAGATATTACAGCCTCAAGCGATAACCGAAATATTATTTTAGATGTGGTGCGAGAGACGGCGGCTCAGTGTTTTATGCCGTTAACCGTGGGCGGCGGTGTTCGGGGAGAGGAAGATGTGCGAAACCTGCTTTTAGCGGGCGCAGATAAGGTTTCTGTCATGACGGCGGCGGTGAAGAATCCTGAACTTGTAAAAGAACTTTCTCTTAAATTTGGCTCTCAATGTATCGTTGTAGCGATTGATGCAAAATCTGTGGGACATGGCAAGTACGAAGTCTTTACCCACGGCGGACGGCAAGCTACGGGCATTGACGCTGTGGAATATGCAAGGCAGATGGAACAATATGGCGCAGGTGAAATTCTCTTAACCTCGATGGATAAGGACGGGACAAAATCAGGCTATAATATTGGGCTTACCCATGCGCTGTCGCAGGCGGTGAATATTCCCGTCATTGCATCGGGCGGCGTGGGGAATTTAGATCATTTGGTGCAGGGCATTAAACAAGGCGGCGCATCGGCGGTTCTTGCAGCGTCTATTTTTCATTTTGGCGAATATACGATTAGACAAGCCAAAGAATATATGGCAAAATCTGCCATAGCAGTGAGGTTATAATGATAAATCAATTAGAAAATTTAATGCAGGTGATTAAGTCCCGAAAAGATGCACCCTCTGATGAAAGTTACGTTGCAAGCCTTTATGCAAAGGGACGCAAGAAAATTGCCCAAAAAGTGGGAGAAGAAGGCGTAGAGCTTTCTCTTGCAGCGGTTCTAGATGATAAAAAAGAGGCAGTGTCCGAATCTGCGGATCTTTTATTTCATATGATGGTACTATGGTCTGATATGGGGATAGAAATACCCGATATAATAAAAGAATTAGAACGCAGGGAAAGGCTTTCGGGGCTTGATGAAAAAAACAATAGACCAAAATAAGAAAGATTATTTAATGGCATATGACAAGAATAATATTTTTGCTAAAATTTTACGGGGTGAAATCCCTTGCCAGAAAATTTATGAAGATGAATATGCACTGGCTTTTTATGATATTAATCCTCAAGCAGAAATCCATGCTCTTGTGATTCCAAAGGGAGAATATACTTCTATGGATGATTTTACCGCTGATGCGTCTGATGAGCTTATCGCAGGATATATGCGGGCGGTGGGCAAGGTGGCTCGTGATCTTGGGCTTAGAAAAAAGGGCTACCGCGCGCTTGCGAATATAGGAGAATATGGCGGACAAGAAGTTCCTCATCTTCATATTCATCTCTTTGGCGGCGAAAAGCTTGGAAGAATGATTTCTTTATAATTAGTTTTAATTTGATGATTTTTTAAATGAGTTTAGGGCAAAAATGTATATCAAGAATGTAAAAGCTAATCAGCTTCCAGAAGGGATGCTTTGTGATGTTTTTGAATGTTGGAATGCTCTTGTTAAAAAGGATTATTTACCCTCGCGGGATGATTTAATCTCACAGCCTACTATTTTAAAATATTTACCGAATCTTGTGATTGTATCAATTAAATTTAAGCCTCTTGATTTCAAAGCTCAAATGGTTGGGTCTAAAGTTATCTCATCTATCGGCTTTAATCCAGCAGGAACGCCGACATCAGAATTTAATTTTACAGAAGATTTCGGGCAGCGAGGGCAGGTTCTTGTTGATGATAAAGAACCTTTTTTCTCAGCAACGAAGCTTAATTGGTCTATTGATAAAGATGTTTACTGTGAAACTTTAGCCATTCCTCTTTGTGAAGGGGGGAAGACTGTTAACCTTGCGCTGCTTGTTATAAGTTTTCCTAATGTTTAAGGCTCTTTTTTTGGAAGAGTTTTTTTAGGGGTAGTGGTTTCTTTTTTAGAAATAATCTTCTTTTCTTGGACTTTTTTAAAAACTCTTATTTC
>JADGEY010000260.1 GCA_016744185.1 Emcibacteraceae bacterium
TGTGTGTGTGTGTGTGTGTGTGTGTGTGTGTGTGTGTGTGTGTGTGTGTGTGTGTGTGTGTGTGTGTGTGTGTGTGTGTGTGTGTGTGTGTGTGTGTGTGTGTGTGTGTGTGTGTGTGTGTGTGTGTGTGTGTGTGTGTTGAGTAAATGTGTGTGTGCGTGCGTGCGTGAGTGCGTGAGTGCCTGCGTGCGTGGGTGTGTTTGTGTGTATGTGTATGTATGTATGTATGTGTACATTTGTCCAAAAGATTCAACAATACTGATTACATGTTTGACCGGATATTTACTATTTTAATTTATTGTTATAATTACATTTATGCATTTCGATACTTAATTAGAATACGACACTCTATTTACGTAACTTAAATATTGCACATATTAACATAAATTATTCTACATATATTTTCAATTCGAGAGAGATTTATATACGAGTTAATCCCATGAAAATAAAATGTCAACTATTATTCACAAGTGGATTCTACATAACCGATCATGATTATTGCAAAAATATTATTAAATAAATGTACCTTAAGGTAATTGCTAATTAGGTTGCAATTGCAAGGTAATATTAGATTTGAAAGTTGTACCTTGTAAGTTATAGGAAAAAAATACTAATTTGTACCTTTTGAGGTATAAAATATTATTTGTACCTTATAATGTAGATCAATATTAAAAATAAAAATATTTGGTTTTATACCTTGGGAGGTACGCTGACTCGGACAAGGTTTATTCCTTAACAAATCAACACTTTGTACCTTACGTTTTAACAGTGATTCAGGCCTTTTAGTTTTTATGCTGCGCAATGATTG
>JADGEY010000262.1 GCA_016744185.1 Emcibacteraceae bacterium
CATCATCATCATCATCATCATCATCATCATCATCATCATCATCACCACCACCATCATCATCATCATCATCATCATCATCATCATCATCATCATCATCATCATCACCTCCTCCTCCTTCTTCATCATATAATATCAATCAGAATAGAATAAGCATGCTAATATATGATAATCGAGTTCTACCATATATCAGGTAGGTATTATTAAATTCGATGATTATCGAATTTAACATTAAATATTTAAATAATAAGTCAATTATATATTTTAGATATGAATACTCTTCGCTTATACGCTACCCAATTCGCTCCTATAATTCTCTCACTCCTTCCATTATCTTCATATATCTCCATAAATGGATATATCTCCTCTGGTCCCTTTAACACACCTTCTCCGTCTAGCCGATCAACCGTCTTCGCCTCTACCAAGAGATCCTAATAAAGCCAGCTTTATTCACTTTAAGGTGCACAATTTTCTCTTCCCTTTTCTCGAAACCCGCCATTTTTAATTTTTAATTATTAATATCCGTTGTCACGCCGAGAAAACTCGCCGATATGAGCAATATCGGTGATTCATTGTAACTATACAGTGTATATAATGTACAAATAGAACATAATTGAATAATTGTATAATGGGTTGGTATCTATAATTGTGAGAAATTAAAAAAATAATTAAAATATAAATTGGATACATTTCACAACAAAATGTTGACACACACGCACACACAAACACTCACACACTCACACACACACACACACACACACACACACACACACACACACACACACACACACACACAGTCACATACACACACACACAC
>JADGEY010000264.1 GCA_016744185.1 Emcibacteraceae bacterium
CTGTTTCAGCAGCCGCTAAGACAGGGGAAGAAACTAAAAAAATAACTGTATAAATGATTGTAAATATTGATATTTTCATTGCATATCCCTTAATTTTATCGCCCCCCCCCTAGCACATTGTTTTACTCTTCTATTGCAACCCCCAAAATAACCGCTGTTGAACAAGTGTAAGATGAACTTTCCGTACCCAAACACCAATTAATATCATTATTTGCCTGCGGCCTGACCATAGGACGGTCACCTTCATTACGGTTACATAAACAGCGTGAACAGCTTGGCTTACCGCAACAATCATTATATGAAATAATATAATTCATTCCATCTGCAGGATTCTGGCAGGTTCCAATCCATGTAATCGGCGACATTTCTGTTCCCGGTGGGCATGCACTTTGTGACCCACCACAACAGGTACATAAAAAGCCATCAATCGCACAATACCGCCAATAATCACAGCTGGTTGGATCGCCAGGGTCTTGAATATTACCCGTTGTTTGTTTGGCAACCCCTGAATATCCACCGTCAGAAGGCCCCGAACTTGCCCGTGCGACAGGTAAAAGGGGAATGGTCATTCCCCCGACTAAAGCGGTACCAAAAATATTAAAGAATCCCCGCCGCGATGATTTTTGCGCCATATGGCGGCTTAAGCGTTCGGTTAATTTATCAAGCATGATTCTGCACCCTTTTCATATTTTTATTCGGACTCTCTGGGTCATTTTGCATTTGATCCGAACGTTGCTGCATATATTCCTGAATAGAGGACACGCCAAGTTCTTGCGCTTCTATCAAGCTTTCTAAATGTTCCCTCGAATTG
>JADGEY010000265.1 GCA_016744185.1 Emcibacteraceae bacterium
CACACACACACACACACACACACACACACACACACACACACACACACACACACACACACACACACACACACACACACGATTTTACATTTATAGTAGTCGGACGTGTTTTGTCTATAAATAAATTTGTATTGAAATTTTTTTTTGTTTCTATCTCTAATATTTTTTCGAAAACGACATTGCCTACCACTCGGATACCACTCGGTTACACTATACTACATCGTATTAGTGTGCATCTACCCAGGAGGACTATTTTCCAGTTCCTGGTACGCTCTGGTTGTCGGTCACCCTACAGTTAACCGTCGAAATAACGAGATTAGTGAAACCTATATATACAATCACTGTATTCAACCATAAGCTGTGTTACGTGGCCTGCTCTGCATTACTATCATATGATATAAGCTGTTATATGCAATACAATCATGGTCTCTTGCATCCAATGTAATCAAGATGCATTAATAAGCACACTGACATGTTTATACTGCTCTTGTCGAATACACTTTCACTGTCTGCATAAAGCTAACATCTGCTCTATCAAGTGGCAGAAAACGAAAATTCCTCCATTATGTCTACAGGAAATATTTAATTCTCCCTATTTTAAATATATCTGCCGCAATTGTAATTCTACAATGCCTACAACAACTTGTCCACCTACTACTCTTCTTTGTACATCTGCTCCCCCTTTTATGTCTACATCCACCACATCTAACCCACCCATTATTATCCCCTCACCTATTACGTCCTCCAAACCTTCTCACTCATCTACTATCACTTCCACACATTCTCAATTACCCATCACCATCCCTATTACG
>JADGEY010000266.1 GCA_016744185.1 Emcibacteraceae bacterium
ACACACACACACACACACACACACACACACACACACACACACACACACACACACACACACACACATACACACACACAAACACACACACACACACACACACACACTATTTAATATATTCACCAAATATCCTAAACTTCACTATCACTGCTATGCAGACGACATCCAAATTCACTGCAAAATTACTGATCCCATCTCCGACATCTCTAATATTAATAATTGCATCTCTGAAATACATAACTGGCTATCCTCAAACTCACTTGTACTTAACTGTCAGAAGACAGAAATACTGCATGTTAACACATCTTCTTTTCCTTTTTCCCCTCCTCCAATAATGATTAATAATAATATCATTCCCTATTCTGAAAAAATCAAAAATCTGGGCCTAACCATCGACAAACGACTTACACTAACTAACCATATTACATCACTCTCACAATCTGTCAATCATACACTACATAATCTTCGCCAAATCAGACCATTTATAGACCAAAGCACTACTCAACTGCTAGCCACCTCACTAATTCTTCCTCGACTAGACTACTGCAACTCCACATTTTATTCTTTATCATACAAAGACAAACTCATCCTCCATAAATTACAAAATAATGCCATTAGATTAATCTACAACCTACCGAAGTATTCTAGACAACATATAACTCCTCTACGAAAGAAATTACACTGGCTTCCTAATAATCAACGAACTATATACAAAATCTGCCTAACAACTCATCTAGCTCTACACCACAAAACCCCCGACTACATCCTCGATCTTATTCATCCCAACTCCACCATGTATGAACAAAG
>JADGEY010000267.1 GCA_016744185.1 Emcibacteraceae bacterium
ACACACACACACACACACACACACACACACACACACACACACACACACACACACACACACACACACACACACACACACACACACACACACACACACACACAACCAGTATGCATTTACAAATATGGGAATCTAAAAAAAAGGAATGAAATATTAGAGAAATTTGAATTAGTTATTTAACTCGGTTAATTACCATATATAGCTATGATGTAATGAATAAAATACAGTAATCGACTTGTGTAGGAAAAAGGTTATGATAGTATTTCTCCTATATTATCTCATCTATAGTCTGTTAAAATAATTGATTGATTAGATTATATATATATATATATATAATACACACACACACACACACACACACACACACACACACACACACACACACACACACACACACTAACGTATGCATTGTTTGCCGTCTACGTGCAGCATGTAATCCGCGGGACACTTGCATTCCGTTTTCAGTATCGCGGCATCGTAGTCGCAACTGTGTGAACAGCCTCCGTTGTTCACGTGGCATTTGTTCCTGGCTGCAATAGGGTAGAATAGTGACGGATTTGTGAGAGTGAACAGGGTTTAAATGTGGTGGAATGGGGTGAAGCTAAGGTGTAGTGGAGTGAAAAGGAATAAAATAAATAAGGAATAAAATAAATAAAAAAAATGGAAATTAGGTAGACCATGGTGGAATGGGGTGAAGATAATGTAGAATGAGGTGGAATTGGATTGAGTGATGGGAAATGAGGTAGAATATGGTAGAATTGGATGAAGATATAGTGGAATGGAGTGAAATTAAGTTAAAT
>JADGEY010000268.1 GCA_016744185.1 Emcibacteraceae bacterium
GTTATCATCATAGTCATAGTAATAGTCAGAGTCATTGTCATCATAGTCATAGTCATCATCATAGTCATAGTCATAGTTATCATCATAATCATAGTCATAGTCATAGTTACCATGATAATCATAGTCATAGTCATAGTCATAGTTATCATCATAGTAATAGTCATAGTTATCATCATAGTCATAGTCATCATAGTCATAGTCATAGTTATCATCATAATCATTATATTCATAGACATCATCATCATCATCATCATATTCATCATCATCACCATCATCATATTCATCATCATCATCATCATCATCATCATCATCACCATCACAACATCATCATCACCACATCATCATCCTCATCATCATCATCCTCACCCCCCCACCTAAGCCCCTCCCCTAAACCCCGTAAAACAGTGGTTCTACCGAGACTTCATCAGCATCGTACCCGTATCAAAGAACTCCGGTGAATTTGTGATCACGTTTCGTAGACAAGGTCAAAAGAAGACAGACACCATGCGCTTCTCCACCGATCATAGAAGCAACGTGCTCACGGACGCTCTGGTTTGTATACCCAGGCAAGCGAGCATACACATACTCGTAGCACGCGTGCGCGCAGCACATGCGTATACACGTGGGTGCTCACATGCACTTATCCCAAACTGCACACACACACACACACACACAGAGATGCTCACACACACATGTACACTCACAATCACACACATGCACACACACAATCACACATGCATACATATGTTGGCACACACACACGCATACACACACACACAATCACACCCACACACACACACACAC
>JADGEY010000026.1 GCA_016744185.1 Emcibacteraceae bacterium
AAGCCTTACCCGCCCATGAATAACGTCATTAATCTCTTTATGATCAAAATTTGTCATATCATGCCTCCTATGTTTCTAATTTTGCAAGCGCCATTAATTTAAATCCTGGGATAGCAATAAGAGTAAAATCAAGCGCGGCGATAAGAAGGAGCAAATCTATATCTCCAAAAGGTTTCATAATAAAAATCACCAAAGCCGCCCACCAACCAAAAGCGATAATTTTAAACCATTTAATGCCCGTGCTAAAAGAAGAGATAAAAAAAGCAATCGCTATGACAAGGCTGATGGTAGAGCATATTTCAGACGCTCCCATATGAGTTTTAAGCCCAAGGATAATAGCGAGAATATTAGCCGCAAAAAACATCCATATTGTAATTCCAACACATAAGAAAAGCCTAGATGTAATCAGCTCATTCAAAGAGGGACTACATTTTGTTTTTTTTAATTTTCTACCATATATTCCGCTGATAATACCGCCAATAATTCCAAAAGACCCCCAAATATAAGGCATGATATGAAGGGGGAACATTCCCTTTAGCGCAAAATACTGAAGCCCTGTAATAATCGCACTTGCCGTCCCCCAGCCCGCAAGAAAAGGTCCTGCCTGCGTGGTTTTTTTCTTGGCTTTTTCCATTACCGAGCGAATGAAAGCCAAATTCTCTTCGGCTGTTTGTGTCGTATCTGTCATTTAAAATTCCTTTGTAATTTCTATTGTAATATTCATTTGAGCTGAAGATCAAAGCCCTATTAACCCTGCATCATTTAAAATGCTTTGAGCCCTTTTGAAAGGCTTGCCGAATCACCTGCCTTATTCTTATTGCATAAATAGCTTTAAAAAACAAAGCAATTTTATTATACAAGTAATTTTAATAATATATGCGCTATTATAAATCAAGAAATGGGTCTGTAATATAACCGCAACAAAGATTACAACTCCAGCATAGAAAGGCTCCGCCCCCCCCGATCCCCCGCCCCCATAGGCTACGGCATGAATATGTTTGGAGTGGGGAATTTTTTTAATAATCAATATGAATAGTGATGTATGGAGTCGCCGTTATTGTTGGCTCACTTATCGCTCCAGTGGCATTTTGCCGAGGGCATCGGCGAGTGGCATTGCGGCAGACCCGGGTTTTAAAGGTTTTTGCTGGCTTTCATGGGGCGACCAGCCTGTGCAGTAAAGAACATCAAAAGTTACAGGTATCCGCCCGTCTTCGTTAGCAAATATTTCATGATAATGGCGGGCAACTTCCATCAAGAGAGCTTTGGAAGAGAATTTCTTTAACCGCTTAAGCAGCGCATTATTTTCCCCCATATTCTGAAGGTCTTTCATCAGAGCAAAAGCATTGGGGTAGGTTACTGTAATAGAGTTTTTATCCACAACAGGAAGGGCGAAGCCCGCTCTTTGTAGAAGAGAGCCCATATCTTTAATATCTGGAAAAGGGGAGATATGGGGGCTTATGCCGCCCGTGTGTTTCATTTCGGCTTTTGTAAAGGCAGCCCGCAGTTCATGCAGGGTATCTGAGCCAAAAAGAGCCGCCATAAATAAACCATCGGGAATGAGAGAGCGTTTAATCTGTAGCAAGCACCCTGGTAAATCATTAACAAAATGTAGCCCAAGACAACTTATAACAAGGTCAAGGCTTTTCTCTTTAATAGGAATAAATTCTTCATCTCCTTGAACTTTTAAGCCCTCCACATGGTCAAGCATTTTAGCGGATAGCTCTTGATGAATGACAAATTCTTGATTAAGATGCTTTTCCACCGCTGCGCAGTGAGAAGAAAGATTAAGAACCTTAGTGAAATCTCGTTTGATATCGAGTAAATTATCCGCAAGATTCTGAGCGGCTTCTTTAAAAAGAAAATCACTTTCATGAATATTTTTTGCTGCACGGTCTTTATGGATTTGTAAAATTTTTCGATCAAAAACTTGAAAGCTTTTTGGGGGCGGGTCTTTAAAGGTCATTTTCTTTTAGAGGACTCCTGCTTATAGAGAAGATCGTAGCCTTGAGACTTGTGCTTTTTTCTTGTTTTTGTCATATTGACTTTATGGCATTTTACAAGCTTTAAGAAAAGATAGATTTTGAATGAGGGTTAAAAAACTAATTGGTGGGACGGCTCGGGCATTTTTGGATTTTATCCTGCCGCCCTGCTGCTTGTCTTGCTCTGCAAGGCTTGCTAGCCCTAATGCTCTTTGTGCGGACTGCTGGCGAAGTTTAAAATTTATTACAGGACATAAATGCTCTTCATGCGGCTACCCGTTTGATTTTTCTTTATCTTCTGAGCAGAGGTCTTTTAGGGTTTGTGCGTCCTGCGCCTCTCGGAGCCGCCAATTTGATAGGGCGGTTTCTGCCCTTGAATATAATGAAAGCTCGAAACCTTTAATTTTAGCTTTCAAACATGGGGATAGAATAGATTATGCGAGGCTTTTTGTCGGTTTTTTACGCCGTGCGGGCGAAGAGCTGATTGGACAAGCAGATATTATAGCGCCGGTGCCGCTTCATAAGGCACGGCTGCGAAGCCGTAGATATAATCAATCTGCTTTGCTTTGTAGGGAGCTGGGCGAGCCTTCGAAGATTATTCTTGATCTGTTGGTGAGGATTAAAAATACGCCGCCGCAAGCTGGAAATTACAGAAATAGAAATAGAAACTTAAGTGGTGCATTCGTTCTAAACTCAAAATATAAACGGGTAGTTCAGGGAAAAAATATTTTATTAATAGATGATGTTTTTACCACGGGAGCAACCGCCGAAAAAACCGCTGCCATTTTAAAAAAATACGGAGCAACGAGCGTTTCAATATTAACCATAGCAAGGGTTGTTACGCCATCATAGGTATTTTTTGGGTTAACCATAAAAGCAACGTTTTTTTGCCGTTAACTTTAAATTTTTCTTTACTCTTTCCCTTTAAAAAGTTTATAAATTCTTAAGAATTTATTGGAGAGTTTATATGGCTCAGGTGATTTTATACACAGCGCCCTTCTGTCCCTTTTGCGTTAATGCAATAGAGCTTTTGATGTCAAAAAAGGTTATTTTTCAAGAAATTGATATTCAAAAGCACCCAGATCAAAGAGAAATTATGGTTAAGAAGTCTGGTGGGGGGACAACAGTACCGCAAATTTTTATTGGCGGCGAGCCTATTGGGGGCTGTGATGAGCTTTATGCTTTAGAGCGGGCAGGGCATTTAGATGCGATGCTTGAAGCACGGTGATATTTAAAGGGGTGCGCTTGAAGTACGGGGAGTTTGTAAAAGGCGGAGCAATGCTAAATGAAAAAAGAAGGTAAGCTGATATGAAGGGTCAAACATCCTTTAAAGCTGCGGTTGTTCAAATGATGTCAACGGCGGATGTTGCCGAAAATATGCGCGCTGCAACGGATTTAATTACAGAAGCGGCGCATAGCGGGGCTGAAATGGTCTTTACACCTGAAATGACATCACTTTTAGGATTAAAAAGACAAGAAATTGAACCGCTTCTTTTTTCACAGGAGAATGATCCTTCCGTTGCAGCCTTTAGCGATCTTGCCAAAGACTTAAAACTTGTCTTAAATATTGGCTCAATTCCCATATTAGAGGGGAATAAAATCGCAAACCGTGCTTTTACTTTTGGAAAAGACGGAAAAATATTAGCAGTTTATGATAAAATTCATATGTTTGACGTTGAGCTTGAAAATGGTGAAAAATTCATGGAGTCAGCAGCATATTCCGCAGGAAGTCGGGCGGTTTTAGCCCCGACCCCATGGGGAGACCTTGGGCTATCTATTTGCTATGACGTGCGCTTTCCGTATCTTTACCGAAAGCTTGCTATGGGGGGGGCAAAGATGATCTCTGTCGGGGCAGCTTTTACACAGCTTACGGGTAAAGCTCACTGGCATATATTATTAAGAGCAAGAGCGATTGAGAATGGTGCTTTTCTATTTGCACCAGCGCAAGTAGGCTGTCATAGTGGAGGCAGAAAATCATATGGTCATTCTTTAATTATTGATCCTTGGGGCAATATTTTAGCGGATGGTGGGACAAAAATTGGCATTACTATGGCGGAAATTGATTTAAATTTGGCGGATAAGGCAAGAAATGCCATTCCAAGTTTAAAACATGGGCAAGATATAAACTGAAACAAAATGGGCTATGAGGGTTGATATGATTGGTTTTGATTTAAAATGTAAGCTAGGACATGTTTTTGAGGCTTGGTTTAAAGATAAGAATATTTTTGAAAGGCAACTTGCAGAAAAACATATCGGCTGCGTGATTTGCGGAGATAATCATATTGAATATCTTGCAAAAGATGAAGCGGATGCGCCTGATGAAGAGGGTGACTTAGAGGAAGATTTTCAATTAGAACCGCGTCAAGAAACCTTACCGGTCATGCCTGTGGTCGCACGGGGGAGATATGTTACCCACTGCGCCCATATCCCCGATAATGATGAGGTAACCGCTGATGATGTAAGGCGCGCGCTTGATCATATGTACCAAACAATGGCTCAATATAGCAGGCAGGCTCAAAAGACAAGTAAATATGTCGGTACTGAATTTGCCAAACAGGTACGGGAAATGCAAGGGGGGAATAGAGAACCCAGCCCTATTCATGGCGAGCTAACGATGGATGAAAGGGAAGAGCTTCTTGAAGATGGGATTGACCTTCTTCCGGTGCCTGCGCTTGGTAAATTAGACAGTTAAGGCTGTGGCAGATTCTCAAAATTCCCCTAAAAGTATGACGGTAATCATTGGCGGCGGAAAATCGCGCCGTATGAAAAAACATCTTGGGATTGAAGATAAATTTAACCTGCCTTTTGCGGGAACAAGCCTTTTATCCTTTATTGTCAAAAGATTATCTTTGCAGACAGATGTTATTCTTCTCAATGCGCAAACAAAGCTAGAAGGATTAAATATTGAAACATTCAAAGATGCAAGGCAAAAAGATGAAGGTCCCCTTGGGGGCATTGTGACCGCTCTTACCGCTGCAAAAAAGAGGGGTTTTAGTCATGTGATAACTTTAGCGTGTGACACGCCTTTTTTCCCAGATGATTATGTGGAGAAATTAAAAGCACATAGCCTTGCGCCGCTTATTATCTGCCGTTCTAAAGAAAGGCTGCATCCTTTGATGGGGATTTGGGATACTAGTCTTTTAGATGATTTAAATTTATATTTAGATCAGGGAGGGCGTAAAATGTTAGATTTTATCGGCGCGCAGCATCATGGGGTGATGGACTGCAAAGATGCGTTCTTTGATCCATTTTTTAATATCAATTATGTACAAGACTTAGAAAAAGCAGAAAAAATTGCGGAGCGTTATTTTTCTTAAAATATCTCGGAGGGTTATAAAGTAATCCGCCCTTGAGGGTCTGCATAAATATTCAAGCCTTCTTTTCTGACAAATGCCGCAAGAGATACTCCTGTTTCTTCTGCAAGCTGAATGGCAAGACCCGTGGGGGCAGAGACGGCGGCGATAATGGGGATATTAAAAGCGGCGCATTTATGCACCATTTCAAAACTACAGCGGCTGGTGATAAGGGCGCAGCCAGAGGAAGGGTCAATATTTTCTTTCATCATATAGCCGATTAATTTATCAAGCGCATTATGCCGTCCAATGTCTTCCCTTACCTCAATAATATTACCGTTTTTATCTGCAAAGGCTGCGGCGTGCATTGCTCCCGTTAAATGATTAAGCTTTTGTTTTTCGCCAAGTTTTTCCATAGAGCCGTGGATATTTTTTGCCGGTATTTTAATGTCTGAGACAAGTTTTTTAAGCGGTCTGACTGCATGCTCAAGGCGGTCAGAACCGCAAAGACCGCAGCCTGTTCTCCCCGTTAAAACACGTCTAAATTTATTTAAATTTTCAAAAGCTTTAGGAGATATTTCTATAGCCCCTATCATGCCTTTTTTTGCGGTGATAATTTCAGTCCCTAAAATATCCTCTGCGCCGCTTATAATGCCTTCGGTAAGGCTAAAGCCATAGATATAATCATCTAGATTTTCAGGAGTTACCATCATGACGGCGTGGCTAACGCAGTTATATTCAAAGGCGAACGCACATTCATTGGCAATGTCACGGC
Source organism: Emcibacteraceae bacterium (assembly GCA_016744185.1). Taxonomy (GTDB): domain Bacteria; phylum Pseudomonadota; class Alphaproteobacteria; order Sphingomonadales; family Emcibacteraceae; genus Pseudemcibacter. The sequence continues at coordinate 6,048 of JADGEY010000026.1, forward strand.
CTTCTCTTGCCGATGTTTTTTGAGCCGTCCAAACCAGAGGGAATGCTTGATCCACGGGCTTATTTATTTTATCCACGGGCTTATTTATTTTATTTAGGGGTTCGTTTATTTTATTCACTGGGCAGAGCCATGAGCAAGTAATTAACGCTAAGATCTTTGGCATCAAGTGACCAGCGATCATGGATTAAATCATATTTCATACCTGTTAATTCTTGGGCTTCAAAACCTGTTTCTGCAAGAGCGCGGCACAGTTCGGAAGGTTTTAAGAATTTTTGCCAATCATGCGTTCCTATGGGAAGCCACCGCATAATATATTCAGCCCCCGCAATCGCCATAAGCCAGCTTTTTTTAGTCCGGTTTAAGGTGGAAAGCAGCATAGATCCTTTGGGCTTTAACATGGTGCGGCAAGCGGTCAAAAAAGAAGGAATATCTGCTACATGCTCAATCACTTCCATATTGAGAATTACATCAAATTTCTCCCCCGCCTGTGCAAGCTCTTCGGCGGTAATATGGCGGTAATCAATATTAAGGCCGCCTTTTTTTGCGTGAGCTGCGGCGGTTTTGATGTTTTTTTCAGAAGCATCTGCACTAACCATGGTTGCTCCAAGATTAAAAATAGGCTCGCTTAACAGTCCGCCGCCGCAGCCAATATCTAAAATCCTAAGACCCTTGAAGGGTGTTTTTGCCGCAGGGTCTTTTCCAAAATGCTCGCAAAGGCAGTTTTTTATATATTGGATTCGGGTCGGGTTTAATTTATGCAGAGGTTTGAATGGTCCATCAGGATCCCACCATGTGTCTGCCATAGCTGAAAAATGAGTAATTTCATCTGGATCGACAGAGGGAGAGTTACTCGCTTTTGGCTTTTTTGAACTGTTAGAGGGTTCTTTTTTTGAATCTGCCATATTTGCCTCAAAATTTAAAAATATATACCGAAATGAAGAGTGTTTTTGTAATTATAGAAGAATATATTCAATTGTCTATTTGCTTCATGTCTTATAGAAGGATATAAAGGGTCGCTTTTACAATAAAAGCCAAAATAATATTAAGTCACAATAAATATTTGAGTTGAAAATGTCACGAATAATAATGAAATTTGGCGGAACGTCGGTCGCTGATCTAAAAAGGATCAAGATTGTTGCGGAGCGAGTCAAAAATGAAGTTGATCTGGGGAATGAAGTTGCCGTGGTGGTTTCTGCCATGGCGGGGACGACAGATCAATTGGTTAAATGGGTCGAAAATGCAAGCCCGAATGGGGCAAGTCCAAATTCGGCAAGTAAAGATCATGATAAAGAATATGATTCCGTTGTTGCAGCGGGCGAGCAGATCACGTCTGGGCTGCTGGCTTTAACGTTGCAAAATATGGGCGTAGAGGCAAGATCTTGGCTGGGCTGGCAGGTCTGCTTTAAAACCGATGGTCTTCATAGCTCGGCGCGGATTGAAAATATTGATACAGCAAAAATGGATGCGGCACTGAAAGCAGGCACGGTCTGCGTTATGGCAGGGTTTCAGGGCGTATCGGAAGAAGGGCGCATTACAACATTGGGGCGGGGCGGCTCTGATACTTCTGCGGTGGCTCTTGCGGCGGCGTTAGAGGCGGATCGCTGTGATATATATACGGATGTTGAGGGCGTTTATACGACTGATCCTCGCATTGTCCCTGCGGCGCAGAAGCTCGAAAAAATTACCTATGAAGAAATGCTTGAAATGGCATCGCTTGGGGCAAAAGTTTTGCAAACACGTTCTGTTGCGATGGCGATGAATCATAAAGTACGTGTGCAAGTTCTTTCAAGTTTTACAAATAAACCAGGAACAATGGTTGTTGATGAGGATGAAATAGTGGAAAATAAAGTAGTAAGCGGCATTGCTTATGCCAATAATGAAGCCAGATTAACCATTACAGGGGTAGAGAATACTCCAGGGGTTGCAAGCAATGTCTTTAGCCTTTTGGCGGAGGGTAATATTAATGTGGATATGATTATTCAAAACAGGTCTTTAGATGGTAAAGAAACAGATATTACATTTACCGTGCCAGAGCTTGACCTTGATAAAGCGCAAAAGATTTTAGAAGAGGCGGAGCATATTTCTTTTAGGGATCTTTTTACCAATAAGAATGTTGTTAAAATTTCTGTTATTGGCGTTGGAATGCGCTCTCACGCTGGGGTTGCGGCGAATATGTTCAAAACGCTTGCGGATAAAGGGATCAATATTCAAGTAATTTCAACCTCTGAAATTAAAATCTCTGTTTTAGTGGACAGCGCCTATACAGAGCTTGCCGTTCGCTCGCTCCATACGGCTTTTGGACTAGACGCAGTAGAATAAACCATGATAGAAAGCTATTAAGTTTTTTAGCAAATAGGGAATAATGAATGACGATAGCATGTGATCGCTTAAATAAGCTATGGCAAAGAGGGCGTAAGTTTTTAGGAACAGAATATGCAATTTTAGGCGGTGCGATGAGCTGGATTTCCGAGAGAAGCCTTGTTTCTGCGCTTTCTAATGCGGGCGGATTTGGTGTGATTGCTTGCGGCGGAATGACCCCAGAATTACTGGAGGCTGAAATTGCGACCACAGCAAAAATGACCGATAAGCCTTTTGGGGTAAATCTCATTACAATGCATCCGCAGTTAGAAAAGCTGATCGGCGTTTGTTTGAAACATAAGGTAACCCACGTGGTTCTGGCAGGGGGAATTCCTGCTAAAGCGTCTATTGCGCAGATTAAAGAAGGCGGAGCAAAGGTTATTTGTTTTGCCCCCGCTCTTATCATGGCGAAAAAATTAATCCGCAGCGGCGCAGATGCGATTGTAATCGAAGGCTCGGAAGCGGGCGGGCATATTGGTCCTGTTTCAACGTCGGTTCTTGTGCAAGAAATTCTGCCGCATGTGAAAGATATCCCCGTTTTTGTGGCGGGCGGTATTGGGCGGGGCGAGACGATCGCTTCTTATCTTGAAATGGGCGCGGCGGGCTGCCAGCTTGGCACGGCTTTTGTTTGTACGGACGAATGTACGGCTCATGAGAATTTCAAGAAAGGCTTTATGAGGGGCAATGCCCGTGATGCGGTTATTTCAGTGCAGCTTGATCCTCGCTTTCCTGTAATTCCTGTACGGGCTTTAAAAAATGCGGCCTCTGAAGATTTCATGGTGATGCAGCGTGAAGTGATTAATGAATATCAAGCAGAAAAAATTGATATGAAAGCTGCCCAGCTTAAAATCGAGCTTTATTGGGTCGGTGCTTTAAAAGCGGCGGCGATTGATGGCGACATGGAAAAAGGCTCTATCATGGCAGGGCAGTCTGTTGGAATGGTAAAAGAAATTAAACCTACAGTAGCAGTGATGCATGAACTCGTTGCGCAAGCAAATGATTATTTAACCTAAAGTTAAAAATATAGACTTAAGTTAAAGTCTTTTAATGAATAATATATAGATCATATTATTTGAAAAAAATAAGAAGGAGAAAGGTTAATGACTCCCATTAACAATGCTCCACGCCTTCTTTTGAGGCGTTTGCAAATGATTATGGCCGGAACAGGTTCTGCAGATGATAGGCTGCAGGACATCATGCAGCTTATTGCTAATAATATGGTTTGTGAAGTTTGTTCTGTATATTTTATTCGGAGCAGTGACGTTCTTGAGCTTTTTGCAACAGAGGGACTGCAGCGCCAAGCGATCCATCAAACCCGCCTTAAATTTGGCGAAGGGCTTGTGGGCTTCATTGCTTTATCGGGACGGCCGCAGGCTTTTGCCGATGCACAGGAACACCCTAAATTTGTTCTGCGTCCTGAGACGGGTGAAGAAGACTATCATTCTATGCTTGGCGTGCCGATTATGCGGGCGGGAAAAGTTGTGGGCGTTCTTGCGGTTCAAAATAAAAGTAAACGTTTTTATATTGCAGAAGAGATCGAAGCCTTGCAAACGGTGGCAATGGTTTTGGCGGAATTTGTTGCAGGCGGCGAGCTTTTTGAGTCTTTAGAACAGTCAGAAGAAACATCTGAACGTTCTACAACCACAAGGTTTGAAGGGCAAGTTTTTGCCGAGGGTCTTGCAGAAGGAACCGCCGTTCTTCATGAGCCTAAAATCGAAGTTTTACGCCATCTTTCTAAAAATCCTACGAGACAAAAACGCAGATTAACAAAAGCCCTGAATGATTTAACAGCTCAAATCGACCAGATCATGTCGGCAGAAGACTTAAAACATCATGGAGAGCATAGAGAAATCCTAGATGTTTATAAATTATTTGCCAAAGATAAAGGCTGGAAAAAGAAAATCTCTGCTGCAATTGGAACAGGGCTTACGGCAGAGGCAGCGGTGGAAAAAATCCAGACCGATAACCGCAATAGAATGCTCAGCACGGAAGACCCTTATTTAAGAGAACGGCTGCATGACCTTGACGATCTTGCCAACCGCCTTAACCGCCATCTTATGGGAAAGGTCGGAACGGCGGCAAGTGCAGATTTACCTGATAATACAATATTGCTTGCTCAAAATATGGGACCTGCAGAACTGCTTGAATATGACCGCACAAAATTAAAGGCGGTGATTTTAAAGGAGGGCAGCCCTCTGGCTCACGTGGCAATTGTTGCTCGGGCTCTTGGTATTACGATGGTGGGGCAGGTCAAAGGGGCTATTGATCATGTGGAAGAAGGGGAGCAGGTCATTGTAAACGGGCTTGAAGGCACTGTTTATTTCTCGCCTCAGTCTGAAATTTTGCAAGGCTATCAAGAAAACATCGCCCAGCGATCAGAACTCCTTGCCTCATATGACGCTCTAAAAGATAAAAGAGCCATCACAAAAGATGGGGTGGAAATAGAGCTTCTCCTTAATGCAGGTCTTGCGATTGATATGGAATCTATGCATAAAAGCGGCGCAAAGGGTGTGGGGCTTTTTAGAACGGAATTTCAGTTCATGGTCAGCGATACTTTACCGCGGGTAAAATCACAGGCCGAATTTTACGGTGCAATTTTAGATGAAGCGAGCGGTAAACCCGTCACTTTTAGAACGCTGGATATTGGCGGTGATAAGCCTGTATCTTTTTTAAAGAGAGAGGCAGAGGTAAATCCTGCTCTGGGCTGGCGGGCTATACGAATATCCTTTGACCGCCCTGCTCTTCTTCGTTATCAAATTCGGGCTCTTCTTATCGCATCTTCTGGGCGAGACCTAAATATCATGTTTCCAATGATCGCCACGGTTTCAGAATTTATCATGGCAAAAGAAATCTTGCAAAAAGAGGTAGACCGCCATGCAAAAGCAGGACGGACTTTACCTAAGACCTTAAAAGTCGGCACGATGCTTGAAGTCCCTTCTCTTCTATGGCAAATGGATGAATTGCTCCCTTTGACCGATTTTATTTCTGTGGGCAGTAATGATTTAATGCAGTTCTTTTTTGCTTGTGATCGAGAAAATCCAAAATTAAATGGTCGTTATGATATTTTAAGTGCGCCCGCCCTTAAGATGCTTAAATTAATTGCAGATAAATGCCATGAATATGACGTTCCGGTAACTTTATGTGGTGAGGCAGGAGGGCAGCCCATTACGGCACTTACCTTAATGGCGCTTGGTTACCGTAGATTTTCCATTTCTTCTTCTTCTATCGGGCCTGTAAAAATGGCAATTAGGCGTTTAAATTTGAAAAAATTTGAAAAAAATATTAATTTATTACTGAGTCGCTCTGATCATAGTTTGCGGAATCAAATTCAGCTTTATATGCAAGATTATTCGGGTAATGGTTAAAAAATGACCGTATGAAGGTATAAAATCAAGATTCTTTAAGGTTTCTTTAATCAAACTGTGTTTTTTCTTGACTCTGTAGTGTAATAAGCTTTCAAGTGAATAAGGCAGAAAAATAGAGACTTAGTTTCTCTAAAGTTTTTGAAAAAAATAATTTAAGTTAATTATCAAAATTGATTAATTTTTTATAAGGGCTTTAAGGCTGATCTGGCATAGTTTTTTAAATAGTTTAAATATTTTGAGAGTACTCGTAAGTTATCAAAATGCTTTTTGATATGTTAGGTATTTTGTAATGTATGAATGCTGTGGGATTTTAAAGGACAACAGGCTATAGATATGGATAATATTAATGAAAAATCAGTAGGGGCACTTCTTAGGAAGGCACGGGGGTCTTTGTCTATACGTAAAATTTCAGATGAACTTTGCATTAGTAGCTATTTGCTTAAGGCTTTGGAGCAAGGGCGCAGTAATGTTTTTGCATCAAATTGCTATGCAACAGGGTTTTTGAAGAATTATTCAGAATATTTAGGGCTTGATACAGTAGAAATTATTAGAAAATATAAAATAGAATTTAACCATTATGTAGAGAAACCTAATTCTCTAAAACCTATAGAATCTTCTTTTTGTGTTGGAAATGATTCTGAAGCCAAGCATTTAGTGTCACGGATGGTTTCTTATTTGGGGGTTGTTTTATTATTGGCTTCGGGCGTTTGGTTCTTTGTTTCTAAAACGGGAATGCTTGCGGAAGAGACCTATTCAAAGCTTAACTTACAGAGTAGTTTTCAGATTTTGGAATCAAAAACCAGCAGTGACGGTGTAAAAACTGTGAAGGAGAAAGAGGATTTTTCTTTCATTCAAACGGCTAGAGCCAAGCTTCCTGTAAAAACATTGGCGCAGGGGCAGGTTAAAGTTAGAGCTAAGGAAAATTCATGGGTTCGTATTACGGGTCAAAATAATAAAATCCTTTTTGATAGGATCCTTTATGCAGGGGAAGAGGTTCAAATGCCTTACTTAAAAGATATGGTTATGATGACCAGTAATGCAGGGGCATTACGGATTTCTTTTGGAGATAATGAAGGATATATTTTTGGCAAAAAAAGCCAAATTATAGAAGGTATTATCCTAGCAAAAAAAGAATAGAGCTTTTAAATCTTTAAGAGTTTTTTATCGAAGCTTCTTAATCCTCTCCTTAATTTTTCTTATAAGTGCTTTATCCTTGATATTTCGCACAATATTTCGCATGTTAGCTCGCATAGATAGCAGCAAAATATTATGAAAGTTTTGATAAATGTCTCTTAGGCCGTACCGCGATATTTTTAGGCGGCATTCTAAACAGATTATGGTAGGAAACGTGCCCGTAGGCGGTGATGCGCCCATTACGGTGCAGACGATGACCAACACGCTGACCCATGATGCAAAGGCAACGATCGAGCAAATTTTGCGCTGCGAGGAAGCGGGCGCGGATATGGTTCGGGTTTCTTGTCCCGATGTAGAATCAACGGCGGCATTAAAAGAGATTATTCAAAATGTGAATGTGCCGATCATTGCCGATATTCATTTTCATTATAAAAGAGCGCTTGAGGCAGCGGGTGCGGGCGCAGCGTGCCTGCGGATTAATCCCGGAAATATTGGCAGTGCAAAACGTGTTGCAGAAGTTGTAAGAGCTGCAAAGGATAATGGCTGTTCGATGCGCATTGGCGTAAATGCTGGCTCGCTTGAAAAAAAACTGCTTGATAAATATGGTGAGCCTTGCCCTGATGCGATGGTCGAATCAGGTTTGGATCATATTAAAATTTTAGAAGATAATGATTTTTTTGAATTTAAAATTTCGGTGAAAGCCTCTGATGTATTTTTAGGGGTTGCGGCTTATCAGGGGCTTGCGGAAAATTGTGATTATCCGCTTCATCTTGGCATTACAGAAGCGGGCGCCCTTCGGGGCGGCACGGTAAAATCATCTATTGGTATGGGAATGCTGCTGTGGTCTGGCATTGGCGATACTATTCGGGTTTCTTTATCGGCAGAGCCAGAAGAAGAGGTTAAGGTCGGGTTTGAAATGCTCAAAACTTTGGGACTGCGCCATCGGGGCGTGCAGATTATTTCATGTCCTTCTTGCGCAAGGCAGGCCTATCCTGTGATTAAAACAGTTGAGCTTTTGGAAAAACGTCTAGAACATATCTCTACGCCTCTTTCCTTAAGCGTTATTGGCTGCGTTGTAAATGGTCCCGGCGAGGCAAAAGAGACTGATATTGGGCTTACGGGCGGCGGTAATGGAAACCATATGATTTATCTAAATGGAATGACAGATCATAAAATTGGCGATGAGGGTTTGGTAGAGCATATTGTTGAGCTTGTTGAAGCGAGAGCGGCTGAACTTGAAGAGATCGAACTTGAAGCTGTTAAAGCCACAGAAGATGCAAAAGCCACAGAAGATGCAAAAATCGCAGAAGATGCACAAATCAATGAGTAAAATGAATTTAGGAGTAAGATGAAGTGAAGAAACTTCAACCTGTGAGAGGAACGCATGATATTTTAGGGGATAAAGCCCTAAGGTTTCGCAGCATTTATGAAATTTTTAGAAGGACTGCCGAAAAATATCATCATCATTTTATCGATACGCCAATTTTTGAATTTACCGAAGTCTTTAGGCGGACTCTTGGCGATACGTCCGATGTCGTGTCCAAAGAAATGTATGTTTTTGAAGATCGGGGCGGCGAAGAGCTTACCCTGCGCCCTGAATATACAGCAGGCATTGCCCGTGCTTTTATGTCTAATGCTCTTACCCAGTCTGTGCCGTGTAAATTTTACAGCTATGGTCCTATTTTTAGATATGAGCGTCCGCAAAAAGGACGCATGCGCCAATTTCATCAAATGGATGTGGAAATTTTAGGCGTGCCGAACGTTCAGGCTGATATTGAAATTTTGGCTCTTGCCTCTGACTTTCTAAAGGGTCTTGGCATTGGGCAGCATGTGACATTAGAGTTGAATAGCCTTGGCGATAGTGAAAGCCGCACCTCATACCGAGAGGCTTTGATCCAGTATTTTTCAGGCTTTAAAAAAGATCTTAGTGAAGACAGTCTTAAACGGCTTGAAAAAAATCCAATGCGGATTTTAGACAGCAAAGATGAAGGCGATAGAGCCTTGATTGTAAATGCCCCTAGAATCGCAGAATTTTACAATGATTATACCAAAGGTTTTTTTGCTGATGTGATCGCTGGGCTTGATTCTTTTGGCATTGAATATAAAGTTAATGACCGCCTTGTACGGGGGCTTGATTATTATTCTCATACGGCCTTTGAATTTACTACAGACCAGCTTGGGGCGCAGGGGACGGTTCTGGCGGGCGGACGTTATGATGGATTAATGCAGCAAATGGGCGGGCCTGAAACGGCTGGGATTGGCTGGGCTGCGGGAATGGAACGGCTTGCAGAACTGATTGCAGCGGATAAAATTATTGCGCCTATTCGCCCGATTACGGTTGTTCCTGTGGGGACAGATTCTCAGAATGCGGCTCTTAAAATTGCTCATGATTTACGTCTTGCAGGATTTCATACTGATATGGGCTATAGCGGTAATATGGGCAAGCGAATGAAGCGGGCGCATAAATCAAATTCAGCCTTTGTTATTTTGGTCGGTGAGGATGAACTGACGCGGGGGGCTGTTATGGTTAAGAACCTTGATAATGGCAGCCAAGAAGAAATTTTACTTGATCACCTTCAGTCTTATATTTCAGGAAAACTATAATGATTCCACGGGAAAGATTACTTCAGCTTATGACAAGACATGAAGAATTAGAACATATGATGTCGGGCGGAGAGGCGTTAAGCAGCGATGAGTTTGTAAAAATATCACGTGAATATGCAGAGCTTACGCCCATTGTAAAAACGGCTCAAGATTATCTAAAGATCTTTGATGATGCAGAAGAAATGCAGGAAATCTTAGAGGATACAGCGGCAGATGCAGAGATGAAAGAGCTGGCAGAAATGGAGCTGCCAGAGCTTAAAAAAGCCCTGCCCGCTTTAGAACATCAAGTACAATTAATGTTGCTGCCCAAAGATGTGGACGCTGATAAATCCGCCATGCTTGAAATTAGAGCAGGAACGGGCGGCGATGAGGCGGCCTTATTTGCAGGTGATCTGTACCGTATGTATCAAAAATATGCGCAGCTGCAAGGCTGGCGGTATGAAGTGGTCAGCATGTCAGAAAGCGACGCGGGCGGTTTTAAAGAGGTGATCGTTAGCGTTGCAGGCAAGGGCGTTTTTGCGAAAATGAAATTTGAATCGGGCGGACATAGAGTGCAAAGAGTTCCCGATACAGAAACGCAGGGGCGCATTCATACCTCCGCTGCGACCGTTGCCGTGCTTCCAGAGGTAGAGGAAATCGACATTAAGCTTGATCCAAAAGATTTGCGCATTGATATTTTTCGGGCTTCGGGGCCAGGCGGTCAGTCGGTGAATACAACCGATAGTGCGGTGCGCATTGTTCATATTCCAACGGGCATTACCGTGCAGCAGCAAGATGAAAAATCTCAGCTTAAAAATAAAACCAAGGCGATGAAAGTTCTGATGAACCGTATTTACGCCCATGAAAAAGCGATTATTGACGAGGAACGATCTGCTGACCGTAAAGGACAGGTGGGAACGGGCGACCGCTCTGGACGCATTAGAACTTATAATTTTCCGCAGGGGCGCATGACGGATCATAGGATTAACCTAACCCTTTATAAGCTTGACCAGATTATCGCAGGCGAGGGACTGGAAGAAGTGATTACAGCGTTGATTACGCAGGAACAAGCCGATCTTCTTGCTGAATTTAACATGTAATGGGGGGTATTCTGCTTCATGATCTTCTTGAAAAATCCCGAGAGGTTTTAAAGCAGGCTGGACATGATAATGTTCGTCTTGACGTTAGAATCCTTGCTGAATTTACGCTGGGAATACCGCCCATAGATCAGGCGCTGGAGGGAAATATGAAAATCTCCTTTGAGAGAGCTGATCTTTTGATGGCGGCGGTCATGCGCCGTAAAGAATTTGAGCCTATTTCCCAAATTACGGGTGAAAAAGAATTTTGGTCTCTGAGCTTTAAAGTGACTAAAGATACCTTAACCCCAAGACCAGATAGCGAAACTTTAATCGAGGCGGCGTTAAGAGAAGTTCAGATAAAAGAAGATGCCGCAAAAGAGGAAGATGCCGCAGAAGAGAAGGGCATTTTCCCAAAAAGAATTTTAGACCTTGGCACGGGAACAGGCTGTTTGCTTCTTTCCCTTTTATCGGAATTTCCGCTTGCTAGCGGGCTGGGGATTGATGTCTCGCAGAAGGCTTTGGAGGTTGCAAAATTTAATGGAAGAAATTTAAAGCTATCTGACCGAGCTGAATTTAAAAAAAGTGATTGGTTTGAAAATATTCCGCAGGGTGACCTCTATGATATCATCGTTAGCAATCCACCTTATATTGCTTATTGTGAAAAAAACGACCTTCCAAGGGATGTAAAAGACTATGAGCCAGAAGGCGCATTATTTGCAAAAGAAGAGGGGCTTAAAGATTATAAGCTCTTTGCAGGTGAATTGGCGCAGCATTTAACGTCAAATGGATTTGCCATATTAGAATTTGGCTACAAACAAGCGGCGGATGTCAAAAATATTCTAAAATATTCTGGTGCGAAAAAAGTGAATGTTTTTAAGGACTTGTCAGGAAATGACCGGATAGCCCTTATATATTTTTAGAAAATGGGAACGGTTTTTTATCTTAAAGTTAGAAATTTTAATATAAAATTAAAAACTTTCTTGGCATTGTGTCTTTAGGAAGGTAGAATGCCTTTACAGCATTGAGAAATGTTTAATCAGATCATGAATAATTTTAAAAAGTTAAGAAATGAAATCTGGTATTTAAAATTCCAAAATAATATTTTTAATCAGCTTTCCTTGAGAGATGATATCTTACAGTAAGATATTCTCAGGATTTGCTTAAATTATAGTGTATTTATAAATCCATGAAGCAACATCAAAACCGTAATCATAAGAACCGTAATAATAATAACAATAATAAAAGCCGCCACAGTACTCAAAATAGAGGACGGGGCGGCTCAGGCGGGCGAAGCCAGAGTAATAACAATAATAATAGACGAGCCGCGGGCGCTGGCGGCGCAGTGATGGGCAACCGTCAATATGATAGCCATGGGCCATCGGGGAAATTGCGGGGAACGGTAAAGCAGCTTTATGAAAAATATTCTGTTCTTGTGACAGATACCCAGCGAGGCGACATGATGCTTCATGAAGCTTTAAGGCAGCATGCGGATCATTATTTTCGCCTTTATTCTGAAATTTCTGCAAAAGAAGCAGAAAGAGAAGCCGCAAAGGAAGCGGAAAGAGTAAAGCGGGCAGAAGAAGCGGCAGAAAGACGAGCAAATTCGTCCCAGCCAAATGATGAAGAAAATGCCCCAGAATTTGCAAAAAATGAGGAAGAAGCCCCTGTTAATGGGGAGAGTTCTAAGAGTGAAGCTATGCAGGAAAATACTCAAAAAACACCTCAAAAAACATCTCAGAAAACGCCCCCGAAAACGCCTGAGAAACGAGCCAAAAAACCTATTTTAAAAGCGGATGAGCCAAAAGATAAAAAAGAGACGCTTAAAAAACGAAAACCAGTGGCTCAAACAGAAAAGAATTCTGATGAAGAGGTGAAAGAAAAACCAAAAAGAAAACCTCGAGTAAAAAAAGTGATAGCAAAAGAAAAACCTAAAAAAGAAGCAGCTGAAATAGCATAAGACTTCAAATAATAATTTAAAAAAGCTGGCTTGATTTTAGAAATCGTCAGCTTTTTTTATTTTGGGCTTTAGAATATTATTACTCCTTCCTTTTAAGAAATTCTGCATTCCCCTTTGCGGTAGAAAAAATAGTTCCCCCTTGCGGTAGAAAAAATAGCCCCTATGTCTAAAAGGTAAAGAGAAAAGGATAGTTTAATGGATTTTGATAAATATACGGATAGAGTAAAAGGATTCATCCAATCTGCGCAGGGCTATGCCATGCGGGAAAGCCATCAAAGGCTCATGCCTGAACATATTTTAAAAGTTATTTTAGAAGATGAGCAGGCTCTTGCGGCGAATTTAATGAAAGCATCGGGCGCAGATGCCAAGCAGGCTATTAATGCGGTTCAGGAAATTGTTCTTGCTTATCCACAAGTAAAGGGTTCTGGCGCAGGTCAGCTTTATCTTGATGGAAAAACCTCACGGCTTTTTGATAAAGCGGCAGATGTTTCAAAAAAAGCAGGAGATGAATACGTCACGGTTGAAAGACTGCTGTTAGCTTTTGTACTCTCGGGAGAAACAGAAGGGGCGAAAATCCTGAAAAAAGCAGGCTTAACGGCGGAAAAACTGAATGCCGCTATTAATGAAGTTCGCAAAGGGCGCACGGCAGATAGTGCCTCGGCAGAAGACCAATATGACGCACTTAAAAAATACTCCCAAGATTTAACGCAGGCGGCTGCGGACGGGAAATTAGACCCTGTGATCGGACGGGGCGAAGAAATTCGCCGCACGATTCAAGTTCTCTCTCGCCGCCGAAAAAATAACCCCGTTCTCATAGGGCAGCCAGGCGTTGGTAAAACGGCGATTGCCGAGGGTCTTGCGCTTCGCATTACCAATGGCGATGTGCCTGACAGCCTTAAAAATAAACGGGTGATGTCATTGGATATGGGTGCTCTTGTTGCGGGGGCAAAATACCGAGGTGAATTTGAAGAAAGATTAAAATCTGTGCTGCAAGAAGTTTCCTCTTCTGACGGCGAAATTATTCTTTTTATTGACGAGCTTCACACGATTGTCGGCGCGGGAGCATCAGAAGGCTCTATGGATGCCTCTAATTTGCTTAAACCCGCTTTGGCAAGAGGAGAGCTTCATTGCATAGGCGCAACGACTCTTAATGAATACCGTAAATATATTGAAAAAGACGCAGCTTTAGAGCGTCGTTTCCAACCCGTAATGATTGAAGAGCCTACGGTAAATGATACAATTTCAATCTTGCGAGGACTGAAAGAAAAATACGAACTTCATCACGGCATTCGCATTACGGACGGTGCGCTTGTAGCGGCAGCGACTTTGTCTAACCGCTATATTAACGACCGCTTCTTGCCTGATAAAGCGATTGATTTAATGGATGAAGCGGCTTCTAAAATTAAAATGGAGGTGGAAAGCAAACCTGCGGAACTTGATGAGTTAGACCGCAGTATCATTCGTCTTAAAATTGAAAAAGAAGCCTTAAGCAAAGAAAAAGATGTGGGCTCAAAAGAGAGGCTATTGAATCTGGTTAAAGAGCTGAGCGAGCTGGAAGAATCTTCGGCGACCTTAAGCCATAGATGGTTGCAAGAAAAAAGCAAAATTTCGAGTGAGCAGAACTTAAAGGCAGAGCTAGATCATGCCCGTGTTTTATTAGAACAAGCTCAAAGGTCGGGTGATCTTACCGAAGCGGGGCGTATTACATATAGCGTTATCCCTGAACTGGAAGGCAAGCTTGATAAAGCGAAAAATGCACAGCATTCAGAAAATCAGCTTCTTAAAGAAGAGGTAAGATCAGAAGATATTGCAAAAGTTATCGCCAGATGGACGGGCATTCCTGTGGATAAAATGATGGAGGGTGAAAAAGAAAAGCTTCTAAGCATGGAAAAAAATCTTGGCAGGCGTGTCATTGGTCAAGATGAGGCGATCAAAGCCGTATCTGCCGCCGTTCGGCGGGCGAGGGCGGGGCTTCAAGATGAGAACCGTCCTATTGGCTCTTTTCTATTTTTAGGCCCAACGGGGGTTGGAAAGACGGAACTTACCAAAGCCCTAGCAGAATTTTTATTCGATGATGAACAGGCAATGATCAGGTTTGACATGTCTGAATATATGGAAAAACATGCGGTATCCCGCCTTGTTGGTGCGCCTCCTGGGTATGTGGGCTATGAAGAAGGCGGCATGTTAACCGAGGCAGTTCGCCGAAAGCCTTACCAAGTGGTTCTTTTTGATGAAGTTGAAAAGGCTCACCCTGATATATTTAATATTCTGCTCCAAGTTCTTGATGATGGCAGATTAACCGATGGTCAGGGACGCACCGTTGATTTTAGCAATGTTATTATTATTCTGACCTCAAATCTTGGCAGCGATATTATCGCAGAATTAGATCATGGATCAGATGTAGAAGAAATCCGCGAACCTGTTATGGATGTGGTGAAGGCGGCTTTTCGCCCTGAATTTCTGAATAGGCTTGATGAGGTAACGCTTTTCCATAGACTTGCGCCAGACCATATGAGCGATATTGTTGATATTCAGCTGCGGTCTTTAGCCAAAAGACTAGAAGAACGTAAAATCACACTTGATTTAGACGAGAGTGCGAAAGAATGGCTTGGCTCGGTAGGTTATGATCCTACTTATGGCGCACGTCCTTTAAAGAGGGTGATGACGCGGTATTTGCAAGACCCGCTTGCCACACAGATTTTGGAAGGAACGATAATGGAAGGCTCGAAAATTTCTGTTTCTGTAGGTGATGAGGGGCTTGAATTTAAAAACAGTTAGGCGGTGGTATAATTTTAAGATAAGTTGAATCTCTTCTGTGAATGAGGGTATAGTTAACTTTATAATGACAAAAAGTACCAAAAATATTATTATTTTGACGGCTAATGGGCTGCGGCATCAGTTTTTTCGAAAATCATTAGCTGATATTTCTGGAATTAATGTCCTGCGTTCTTACTGTGAAGGCGCAGAAAACTCATTGGAAGCTCTGGTGGAAAAATCAGAGGGGCTTAAAACGTTACAATCGAGACATTTAGAAGCGAGAAATAGCTCTGAGCAAGATTTTTTTGGCTCTTGGGCAGAAGTTTCAGATGAAAAGTCACGTCCTAAATGGATTAAGGGCGGACAGATTAACCAACAAGAACATATTCAGGATATTATAGATTTAAATCCCGATGTGATTGTTGCCTATGGCTGTTCATGGATTAAGGGCGAGCTTATCCCTCATTTTAAAGGGCGTTTTTTGAATGTCCATTTAGGGCTGTCCCCTTATTACCGAGGGGCTGGCACAAATTACTGGCCTTTGGTCAATGGCGAGCCAGAATATGTGGGGGCGACTTTCATGTATTTGGATGCTGGGCTGGATACAGGTGATATTATTCATCAAATTCGGGCGAGGGTCTTAGCAGGAGATTCTCCTCATGACATTGGTAATCGTTTAATTGAAGAAATTCCGAAAGCCTATGCTGCGATTATTCAGAATGCAGGGGATTTACCGCCCATGGCGCAGCCTGCGTTAAAGGAGGCAGGGCGTTATTACCGCAACAAAGATTTTGGTGAAGATAATACGCAGAAACTATATGATAACTTTAAACAGGGAATGGTTGAAAATTATTTAAATGATTATGCTGCCCGCGTTCAAAAAGTACCTTTGGTCATTAATAGTATTTTAGGGGCTGTACCAGATAACGCATAAAAGGTGTTATAATGGTATCCATGAGAAAGAGCAGATTAAGCAAGTTTAAACAAGACCGATTGATGGAACATTTTGTTGCGGGAGTTAATTTTTTTAGAATTGGCTCATCAAGAAGAGGAAGTGTTTGGTGGAGAAATTGAAGTAGACGAAAGTTACTTTGGTGGCAAACGAAAAGGGAAACGAGGTCGAGGTGCTGCAGGAAAAATCCCCGTATTTGGCTTGTTAAAGCGGGGTGGCAAGGTCTATACTAAGATTATCCCTGATGCCA
>JADGEY010000270.1 GCA_016744185.1 Emcibacteraceae bacterium
TTATTTTTGAGATCCCAAAAAATAGTAATATTTCATTTAATATTTAAATTTTATTTTTCTTATTACATTTTAAACAATGGAATTTTAATAAACTGCAAATTAATTGATTTAGCTGTTCATTGAGTTGTCCAACTTAAACCCTACACCTACTTTATCAGCCCCCATCCTCTCGCAATAGGTGGACGGCAGAATAGTGGTGAACTTTGACATGGGTAGTGAGTCGATGACTGTGAAGTCTACTGGTTCCTCCTATCACGATGGACGTTACCATTGGATCACGTTTGAGCGCGTCAATAACCACGGAACACTGACAGTAGACTCTACCGCCGTGTCAAAGTCGGTGGAGAATGACAACGAAGGTTTGATGGTGTAACCAAAGATAATAATGATGATGATGATGATGATGATGATGATGATGATGGTGATGGTGATGATGATGATGGTGATGGTGATGGTGGTGGTGGTGGTGGTGGTGATGGTGGTGGTGGAAGTGATGGTGGTGGTGGAAGTGATGGTGGCGGTGGCGGTGACTATGACTATGACTATGACTGATAATGATAATGACTATACTAATATCATAATAACAATACCAATACCAATAACAATAACAATACCAATAACAATACTAATACCAATACACAGCTTCAGAAGTGTTCACCAGTGTGTACCAACTTATTCTTGGAGGTAAAACGATGCAAGTGTCTGATGACAACTTTGAAGGAATAATAGCCGGTTAGCACAAACTATTTCATATTTGTTCACTTTCATTCACTCTGTGTAAGAATATCACTCTAT
>JADGEY010000271.1 GCA_016744185.1 Emcibacteraceae bacterium
GAATATATCTATTTAAACCCTCCTGGGGTAAGTTTTCATTAAAATATACACTATATAGTGAATAATGTTCACTATATAGTGAATAGTGTTCACTATATAGTGAATATATCTATTTAAACCCTCCTGGGGTAGGTTTTCATTAAAATATACACTATATAGTGAATATAATGCATTATGTAGTGAATATATCTATTTAAAGCCTGCAGTTTATAACACTCGTTATCCTCAACACATCAACCAACCACTCACCACTTCCCCCACTTCCCCCACTATCCCTACCTCACCTATTAACCTCCTACCACTTCCACTACCATCCCCACCACTACCTACAACCACCAGGAAAACAACTACAGCGAGGACTATTGCGTGGCCTTGAAATTTCTAGGCACCTACCATCTGGGCAAGGGTGAGCTGGAGCTGGCGGAGGCTGCAGCATACAAGTGCTGCAACCAACCAGAGGTAGTTGGCGTGTGTGTGTGTGTGTGTGTGTGTGTGTGTGTGTGTGTGTGTGTAGGGGGTGGATGTGTGTGTGTGTGTGTGTGTGTGTGTGTGTGCGTGTGTATGTGCGTGTGTAGAGGGTGGATGTGTAGGGGGTGTATAGGTGGTGGATGTTAGGGGGGAGTGAGTATCTAGGCACTCCCCATCTGGGTAAGGATGAAATAGAGCTGGTGGAGGCTGCAGCGTGCAAGTGCTGCCCAGGTGTAGGCGGCGTATGTATGTAGGGGGTGTTTGGGGTATAGAGGGTGGGTGTATTTGTAGAGGTTTCTGTGGTGGATGTAGCGGGGTGCAGGGT
>JADGEY010000273.1 GCA_016744185.1 Emcibacteraceae bacterium
GATTTATCCATTACCAGGAAGCCCGGATGATGGTTTATTCAAACCATTGACAAAACTACCAAGACCAGAGAGCTTTTCAACCCAGCCAAGTGGAGTTTCAAACTCCACAGCCCAACTGGCCAACTCTACAATTATCGCACCTACAAACGATAACCACAGTAGAGTGAGTTTGGTAAACGGTTCCAGGAAAACATTTAAAGTTACAAATTACGGAGATATCGACAACGTCAAACTTCCAACTCGAGCAGCTAGCGCTAAACGTGCTTCTTCTAGACGAAGGCCTAGCTCCAGAAGAGCTTCCATGATCAAAATGTCTTCTTCAACTCCGGCCTCATCCAACGTCGAATGTAACCACTACACAACAGACGATAGTTGCGATGGTAGAATTCAAAGAAATCGTAAAAATGTAAAAATCATACCTTCAAGTAGCGATGGTTCTGATACTGAAAGTGATGTATATTCTAGATCGGCTACTTCCACATATTCTTTGCCCACTTCTGCAAATTTCATGGAGTATCGAAGACCTTCCAGGGATGCATTATCTGCAAATCAACCTTTTAAATCATCGAAGTTCTCTTTAGCAGGAGGCAGATCAATTGCTTGCTTACCTACCCAAGTTCCTACTTTGAAAAGAGACTATCAGAAAAAATATGTTCCACTTATAGCTCAGGTTTGCATAAATAGTATAAATAGGCATTTTGTGTGTGTGCTTGTGTGTGTGTGTGTGTGTGTGTGTGTGTGTGTGTGTGTGTGTGTGTGTGTGTGTGTGTGTGTGTGTGTGTGTGTGT
>JADGEY010000274.1 GCA_016744185.1 Emcibacteraceae bacterium
GTATATGTGTGTGTGTGTGTGTGTGTGTGTGTGTGTGTGTGTGTGTGTGTGTGTGTGTGTGTGTGTGTGTGTGTGTGAGTGTATATGTCCTGGTACAACCCTCTCCACACAATTGAACAGAGTCTTTCGAGTATCACCGCGTTTCTTATGGCAGCAACATCTAAACTTGTGGCTACGTTTCTTACATATCCTCTGCAAATTGTACAAACCAAATTCAGGGTCAGTACCCCTTTATACCCCACACAGACACTGTAAATTATACAAAATAAACCTTATTGTCACATATACACTGTAAATTCTACAAAGCCTTAACATACTTGAAGTATAGTCGTTTGGGTATTTATATTAATTTATTAACTATAAAAATCTTTACACATAATAGGCTGGACAAAATAAGAGTAAGAGTATTGGTTTGATTGCAATATTGAAGATATTTAAAGATATTGTCAGGTTACTACTAACATGCGCATGGCTAATATATTCCATTCCCAGCTTAACTCTTCACCTCTCCTCCTCCCTCTCCTCGTATCTCTCCTCCTCGCAGTAGTGTGGAATATATATCCTGTTGTCTTTAGCCGTTGAGAGATTATTAACTATCTACTGCCTGCAATTACTAACCAACTAATTTACCAACTACACTAACTACACCACACACGCACCATTACCTACTACACTACCTACATACACCGACCATTACCAACTACACTAACTACACCACACACACACACACACACACACACACACACACACACACACACACACACACACACACACACACACACACAC
>JADGEY010000275.1 GCA_016744185.1 Emcibacteraceae bacterium
GTGTGTAGGTGTATGTATGTGTGTGTTTGTGTATATGTGTGTATGTTTGTGTGTGTGTAGTGAGTGTGTGTATGTGTGTGTGTGTGTGTGTGTGTGTGTGTGTATGTGTGTGTGTGGTTATAGGAGTGTGTGAATTTGTGTGTGTGTGTGTGTGTGTGTGTGTGTGTGTGGGTATAGGAGTGCGAATGTGTGTATGTGTGAAAGATCAATTTGATTACTTATCACTGTTACATCACTGTTACATCACTGATACATCACTGGTCAAGGGTTACATACATATGGCACTCAAACTTCAGTCTAGAATTGATTAATCAAAAAAGAAGTGACCATTTCTATTTTCACATTATAAACAATGAAGTTTTATTGAAATATTTGCAAATTCCAATGTTATATACGCTGTGTTTTGAAGAGTGAGTTTTTACGTTACTCAGAAATTAAGTGTATTTTTGTGTATTCAATGTATAAATATACTAAAAGGAATTTATATTCAGATAAACATTAATTTTAACAATTATTTGAACAATAAATCATATTCATGAGATATTCTATATCAAGATATTTAGATAATTTTATCTAAATATCTTTATATAGTACTTTTAAGTATTTAGATTATTTTAAAAAATTAATTCTATCAAACATAATTTAAACTGTTCTTCTTATTATTAATTCAGTAGATACTAACTATCCTCACTTCTATTTACACTTACATAATACTAATGATCTATGCTACCAAGTCTCTTCCAACTCCACCTCACTCCACTCCTCCTTAGCCTCACCTCAACAC
>JADGEY010000276.1 GCA_016744185.1 Emcibacteraceae bacterium
GCCGTACTCTAGACCTCTATCCGCGAACCACTGGTAGATATCGTCTCCTCGCATTTCCTGTCCGCACCTCGTTCTAGTTGCTTCGAAATCGATGAGTTCCCCTTGTAGAGACGCTGTATCGTGTTTATTCATCGGCTCCTCGAGCACAGCCTCGGCTATTACGTAACCCTCGTGGTCGGTCAACCGCACGTTGCCGTTGTCGATGCTGGCGGTAATGGCTATTGTACGGTTGAAGCCGTCGGCGTCTTTACCCGGCATTACGTAATCCGGAGACAATCGAACTTCCGCCAAAGTGGGTCTACTGGACCGTACGCACTCCGACAAGTATTCCAGTTGGGAGGAGGCGGGCAGACGTCCTATTCCGTGGACCTCGTAATCTAGCAGATAGTCCAGTATGTCCTATGGGGGTAGTGGTGGGGTTAGTGGTGTGTGGTGAGGGTAGTAATAGGGTTATTGGAAAAGTTGTATTAGTTATGATGATAATGATGATGATGAGATGATGATGATGATGATGATGATGATGATGAGATGATGATGATGATGATGATGATGATGATGATGAAAACACTCTAGCAAATAAATATTAACCTTACTCAAACGCTGTCCATTTTCTGAGAATGATCGACTAGCCATTCCAGTTCTTCTGGCAGTATACTCGTGACCTTCAAGCATGGTCAACATATGCTGCCATTGGTAGGTGGGTAGGTCTACGTGTCGCGCGCAGTCATGCGTGACGACCTTCCAGTTTATACCTAAACAGCGAGGTGGTCAATAGTAAAGATA
>JADGEY010000279.1:0-385 GCA_016744185.1 Emcibacteraceae bacterium
CAGTTACAGTTAATGCTTAACAATATTTGAATCCGTGAAATTGTAATAATTAAATGTGTTTATATAACATTAATATAGTTAAATATGATTATATTAAATTAATATAGCTAAATATGTTAACACGTCATCATAATATATACATTACCTAAGTACAATTCATTGGTCGAGCTAGCTCGGTAATCGCTGACATATTTCTTCCAGCCAGTTCTGTCCATCGCGTTTTCGAGATCTTAATAGTTGCATTCGCAGTCCTCAATTAGTTGTTCCACGAATGTCTTTGTAGGTCTTCCTTTAGATCCTCAGCATGGAAAAACCATGCTGAGGCTTCCACAGCAATACTGAGCTCAGGAGTTCGCTATCAGCTCTCCAACAGTATCCGGTAAAA
>JADGEY010000279.1:395-782 GCA_016744185.1 Emcibacteraceae bacterium
TATGATTTTCTTTTATATTGAATGTCATATATTCTATCTTGTTGATTTTCAGTCCAATTTCTTTTGCTCCATCTTCTATCTTGATTAGTAGTTGATTGATGTTTTGTAGCGAGTCTGATGTGATGGCAATACCATCGGCATAGTCCATATCTGTAATGTGTGTTGTGGGATGGCTTCTGCTTTGTCTTTGTTTTAGCGTTAGGACTATATTTACATTGCAATCAATTGATGATTTTAGCTCATGATATTGACATATTATGAATAGGAAAGGTGCTGATATATCACCTTCAGAACCTCAAAGATTTATTTCAAAGAATTTCGTGTCGACATCCGAGGAGAGTACCACATATTTGATATTCTTATATAACATCATGATACCATTTATGG
>JADGEY010000027.1:0-3589 GCA_016744185.1 Emcibacteraceae bacterium
AGATATATGTTCGATAAGTTCTTCAAAACATTTGGTATATTCATGAACATAATTTTTAAATTCTGTATTTTCATTATATTCTTTTGAGATTTGTTTTCTTACATCATTGTTAATGTAATGCCCAAGGCGGCGGATGAAAATACTACGGTCGCCTTCAATATATTGTTGCCAAATATTGTCAGGAACATCTTCTTCAATGTATCTGTTAATATCAATCGCAAAGGATTGGAGTTTTTCCATAATTTGATGAGAAAGACGGTTAAATTTTTGATTAAATTCAGTGCTGAGAATATCATCAAAGTGATTAATCTCTTCCTCTAAACTAGCACGGCCTTTTTTGAAATTTTGAATCATTTTTTCGAAATGACCATTATAGTCATGCATGGCACGACTTGTTTTTTTAGATGTAATAAGAGCCGTTTCTGACGAGGTAATAATTTGTGCAGAGAGTTCTTGTAAATCTTTGACCGTTCTTTCTAAATCATCTGTCGTTTGAGTTGTTACTTTCTTCGTTTCTTTTTCCATCTGGTTAAGTTCATCTGAAATATGTGTAAGTTTATTTAAAGAGGTTTCATTCTGGTGAGCAATTATTTCGGATGATTTTTGCCATTTACTAAATAATTCTGAAGCTTTCTTATCGACTTTATCAAAATTATGAGTGAGAGCATTTTCCATTTCAGTGACAGCTTGGGTGGTTTGCGTTGAGCTTGTTTTGATATTGGATAGCCCTTCTGCTAATGCAGCGGTTTGTTCTGTTAAGTTTTCAACAATTTCAGAAGAATCTATTTTCAAAACATCAGATTGGTTTTTTAATTTATCCACTGCAATATTTAAATTTTCGGCAACATAACTGATGGAATTTAAAAGCTCATCATGTTGAGTCTTTAATTTTTCATCGCTATCGCAAAGATGTTTTTGGAATTTATTGGAGAATTCTTCCATAGATTTATAATGATCTTTTACCTGTGAATTTTTTTTATCCATTTTAGAAAGGATATTAGAAAATTTATCTTCAATTTTTACGGTAAGATCAGAAGAAATTTGGGACATTCCCTCTGCCTGTTCTGAAAATTCTGCACTTGTTGCAAGCATATGTGTTTTTGTATGAGTTACCGTTTCTTCCATTTTTTTATTGATATGATCAATTTGTTCTTTAAAATCAGTTGCATAATTTCTAGCGTCAAGAAAGGATTTCTCGGACATATCTACCATCTGCGTAGAATATAGGGTAATGGAAGAGGAAACCTCATTGCCGACTGTTATTGCTTTATGAGTAAGGTTTTTAATATTATGCCCTTGCAGGTCTAACCTTTGACAGATATTATCTGTTTCTAAAGAAAGAGAAGTGGTTTGATTATTTAAATTTTGATGATGTTTTTCTATTTTAAAACATAATTCATTTAAACTCTCATCTGTATATTGGGTGTTTTTTTCTATTTTTTGAGAGATAGTCTCTAACTTTTGATCCATATCATCAATTAGATGATCTATAGTTGTAAAATAATAAGTTACTTTTTCAGTTTGTGTGTCGATAATTTCATTTATTTTTTTTGCTTTTTGTTGTGTTTCTAGAGTTATTTTATCACTTTCAGCAGAAATTTTAATCAAGTGAAGATTCGTTTGTTTTACATATTCAGAAAGATCTTGTGATATTGTTAAAAGCCCTTGGCGTTCTGTATTTAGGTTTTTTGCAATGGCAAAAGATTTTTTTTCTGCATCTGTTGTAGCGTCAAATAATTCTTTAATTTGTTGGGTGAATTTGCTTTCTAAATGCCCAATACGGTTGAGAGCAATGTCTGATGTTGCTTCCAAATTAGATATTTGTTTATTAATATCAGCAATGATTTTATCGGCTTGGGTTGATAATGATGTTATTAAGTGCTTATGGTTTTTATCATGATGTTGTTGAGGGAGAGGCTCTAAAGGTGATTTAAAGTAATGAGAGACAAGCCAAATAAAAATTAAAGGCAGTGAAAAACCTGTAATGATACTGCTGATTTGACCTGGAGAATAACTTGAAGTGCTAATATTACTTGTAGTATATAAATAAATGCTTGTTATACTCCATA
This sequence comes from Emcibacteraceae bacterium, assembly GCA_016744185.1. Taxonomy (GTDB): domain Bacteria; phylum Pseudomonadota; class Alphaproteobacteria; order Sphingomonadales; family Emcibacteraceae; genus Pseudemcibacter. Next base: position 2,070 of record JADGEY010000027.1, read on the forward strand.
AAAGACTGAAAAAAAGTGCAATTAGTGAAGTTGGGTTTTTAGAATTAAATATTTTTTTCAGCATATCTAAGGGGGGGGGTGAAATAGAGGGGGCTTGGTTTCTTTGTTTATTATTTTTAAAGCCTTTGCCGCCTTTAGGTAAATCTTTTGTTGTTCTTTTGTTTTTTGCAATATATTGATTACTCACACTCAACCCTTAATGATTTATTATACTTTAAATCAAAATAAATTCTAATACTTCACCAACTACAATATCAGTAAATAAGGCTTTCCTGCAATTAAAAAGATGATTTAATGGCAAAGAGTTTAGATTTTATTTACCATGATACTTCATATTCAAAGACTATTGATTCTAAATTAAATTTTTAAGTAGGTGTTTAAATGGGTAAATTAGACCTAAGTCGGCTCAGTATCCTTGTGGTAGAGGATAGCTCTTTTATTCGCTCCCTTATTGTGAATAGTTTGCGTGTGCTTGGTGTGGGAATGATTAAATCAGTTGATAATGGTGCAGAAGCTGTGGATTTTTTAAAATTAGTTGCTAAAGACCCTATGAAAGCGGGTATGATGGGTGTGGATATTATCATTAGCGATTGGGAAATGTCTCCTATTAATGGCTTGATGTTGCTGCGCTGGGTTAGAAGGCATAAGGATTCTCTTGATCGTTTTATGCCGTTTATTATGCTTACAGGTTATTCAGAAGCAAGAAGATTGCAAGACGCAAGAGATATGGGGGTGACTGAGTTTATGTCAAAACCCTTTTCTGTTGATGTACTCGCAGAAAAAATAATAAGCACTATCTTTAAACCCCGTCAGATTGTTCATACAGCAGGATATTTTGGTCCAGACCGCAGAAGGCAAGAGCTGGAGTTTAAAGGCGAGGAACGCCGAAAATTAACGCATAATAGCCCAGAAGTGGAGGTTATTAATGCCTAAACAAAAAACAAAGATACTCGTTCGGTTGTATAAAATTAAAAACAAACTGCGTGAAAAAGCGGCGGGACTTGGAAAATTAACTCAAGAGGACGTAACTTTTGATAAGGCTGCACTAGATGCTGCGATGCAAAATCTTAATGAAATGTCAGAAGAATATCCAGATTGGGTCTCCGGCTTTATTGACAAGCTTTCCGAAGCTCACAGAAGATGTGTTGATAGCCCTGATCAAAGAGGTAAATATTACAAGATAATTAACGCTATAGCTCATGATATGAAAGGGCAGGGGGGCACATTTGGATATGAGCTTATTACTGATTTTTCAAATGCGCTTTATCAGTTTACAGAAATGGGGGCGGGTCTAAGTGATAACCATATTGAAATCATTAAATCTCATATTGACGCAATGCGCGTTGTCATTAAAGACCGTGTTGAAGGGGATGGTGGAGAGATTGGGTCTGAGCTTAAAAAATCATTAAGTGAAGCAATTAAAAAATATTCAAAGAGAACCTAAAGTTATTTAAAACTTATCCGATAGGTTTAAATTCAAGGTCGGTTTTAGATAAAACCGACCTTGAATCTATTTAATA
>JADGEY010000027.1:3599-21843 GCA_016744185.1 Emcibacteraceae bacterium
TTGTTGGAATTACTTAGAATTTCATACCAAGAGTCATCCAGAATTTTCGAGTATCCTGACCAAATGTGTCTGCTGAATATTTGGCATATTTGAAAGAAACATTAAAAGTTTCATTGATTTTCTTAGAAATTATAGCATCAAATTCACTACCATAATTAAGACCGCCCGTTTGGGATTTAAACTTATGATATATAGCTGAAACTTTTATTCCATCAAGAACGCTTTCATCACTTTTAACGGCATATGAAGCCGTTACAAAGAAATCATTTAAGCCATTGATCGGTGTGCCAAGGAATTGATCAGCCCAACCGTTGAATTTATGTAAAGTTGCAAGTGGTGTTTGGAATGAATAATTTCCTTCGTCGCTGCCAAGTGATTCAAAGGCGGCCTTTACTGTAAAACCGCTCATCTTTACGCCAGCTTCTGCAAAGAGATAATTTACTGAAAATGCAGCAGGGTTACCTGCATAATTTGATTGATTGGCATATTCGGCTGCATAGGTAAGCTTTAAACTATCTGAAAGATTTGTATTTCCTGCAAGGCGAATACCAAAAGTCTGTGCGGATAGAGTTTGAACTGCTGCATGGTCAAGATCAACAAGATAAGCATATGTGCTAATTTTCAGGTCTTTAACGCCAGTATAGCTAAGGTTTAAAATATGTGTATTCGTTGCAAGATTGCCAAAGGGATGTTTATCACTTAAAATACGGTTTACATTCCATACATAGCCATAAATGGCAGTTACATCAGGAATAGAGCTATTAATAACGGCTACCGCATCAAAAGTTTGATCATTTTGACGAAAGCCGACTGCGCCAACAAATCTTTGATTATCAAGGTTAACCGCTTGGCGGCCGGCTACAATCGTTGTATTTTCAAGCCCTGTAAAGGCTAGATATGCTTGGTTCACTTCGGTGCTTTTAGGGTCAGCAACGACAGGGTACATTGTTTTGCCGTTTATTGTGCTATTATATTGATCTTCAAAACTAATAGAGTTTTCAAACTCAATCTTTGCTGAAAATCCACTAAAAGTAGCTGTGCTATAGCTTAATTTTGTTCTTAAGGTAAAGGCATTAGCAATATCAGAATATCCATCTTGATTAACTGTTTCAAAACGAAGACGCATATCGCCGCTTACTTTTCCAGATGACAAGGCTTCTGTAAAGCTTTTAGACTCTGACGCTGTGTCGTCCGCAAAAGCATTTGTAGTTGCTGCCCCCATAAGAGAAGTACTAGCCAGTAATAAGGTTGCAAATTTAAGAGTTTTTTTAAACATGATCGGTTCCTTTAATTTATCATTTCCTATCCATACGCTTTTTAGGTTTAATAAATTTGACAAAGGTCAAGTTTTTGCCATTCTTTTCATATTATAAGTCTTTTATAAAATAAAGGTATGGGTAGGGATTTCTAATGTACAAAGACACAACAAAAGTTTTTGCGGAAATAGCGGTTAAAAAGATTAGATACTTCAAAGAGAATCCTCTTGGATTTTTTATATCGACAATGATGGCAGGGGCATATGTTGGAATTGGGATTATCCTTATTTTAACGCTTGGCAATGAGGCTGAACCTGCGAGTCGTAAAATGGTTATGGGCTGTTTTTTTGGTATTACGCTTACTTTAATTATTTTTGCAGGAGCAGAGCTTTTTTCAGGTCATACAATGTATATGACATTTGGTTTTTTATATAGGAAAATTAACCTATGGGAAGTGATTAAAGATTGGTTTATTTGCTGGTATGGTAATTTATTTGGTGCGGTTATGCTTTCTGTTTTATTTGTTATTGGCGGTGGAGGGAGCTGGATAGAGGATCAGACAAGTCTTGTTCATGTGCTTGCGGATCAAAAAATGAACAGTAGTATCCCTCAGCTTATTGCGCGGGCAATTATTTGTAACTGGCTTATTTGTTTAGCCATATGGATGAGCGCGAGAACAGAAAATGATACAGCGAAAGCTATTTTAATTTTTTGGTGTCTTTTTGCCTTTGTTGCAGCAGGTTTTGAACATGGGATTGCAAATATGACTGTTTTTACGATTTCATTGCTTGGCAATCATCCTGAAACAGTCGATGTTGCAGGTGTGCTTTATAATCTTATGTGGGTATCTATCGGAAATATTATTGGCGGAGCAGGTTTTATTGGAGTTGCTTACTATTTAACTTCTCAGAAGATTACCTTTGAATATTAAGTTATTGTTTTATATGTTTATTTTTGATTTTTTTTTAAAAATTATCCTTTAAGTTTATTTGAATAAAATACGAACTCATTTTCCTTATTCGCTTTCATTTAAATGAAAGCGTTTTCTTTTTAGTTGTTGACATCGTTGCTTTAGGGCATTATTTATCATCTTAATGGAAACGCTAACATTAAAGCGTAAAAAACCTGTATATCAAGACAAAGATGGGCTGTGTATTGAAAGCAAAAATCACAAGTGAAAATTATAAATATTTAATCGGAATTGATGGGGGGGGGAGCAAGTGCCGTGCCAGATTAACCACTTCTTCTGGAGAGCTTTTAGCTTTAGGCACTTCTGGGTCTGCTAATTATTTATTAGGAGCTAGGCATTCACTCAGCTCTATTTTGCAAAGCATTGATGATGCGCTTAGCAAGGTAAATTTAACCCGGGATATTTTAAAAGATACTGTTGTTGGGGTTGGTCTAGCTGGAGTTATTATGGCTGACCGTAATAGAGCTTTTCCTGTATCTGATTTGCCTTTTAAAAAGATGTTTGTGACCAGTGACCAACATGTTGCTTGCATTGGGGCGCACGATGGCGGCGAGGGCGCAGTGATTATTGTTGGTACAGGGTCGTGCGGTGTCTCGCAGGTTAAGGGGCAGGTCTTAGAATATGGCGGGCATGGCTTTCCTATAGGGGATAAAGGGGCAGGGGCTTGGATGGGTCTTAGGGCATTGCAGCATAGCCTGCGAGAAGAAAATAACCTTGGGCGCACAACGGTTTTAACGAAGATGTTATATGAATTTTTTGATGTTACGAATAGTTTTGGGGTTATTGAAAAAATGAGCGGCGCACTGCCAGCCGATTATGCCCGTATTGCGCCAATGATTTTTATTGCAGCGCAAGAGAATGATGATGTTGCCCTTGAAATTATTCAAGATGGCGCAGCCTATATCAGCCGTATGGCACGCTCTATATTAAAGTCATCTCCGCCGCGTCTTTCAGTTTTAGGCGGTCTTGGTCCTCGGCTTATTGATTGGCTTGATAAAGAGGTCACATCTCACGTAACTCTCCCCCTAAAAACGCCAGAAGAAGGGGCTATTATGTTTGCTCTAGATTCTCTTAAGCTCTAAAATCTAAGGAAATATTATGGTTTCTATTATGGAAAAAGAAGCTCTTGAAGCTCCTTTTAGAATTAAAGAACAGCTTAGCGTTAATAAAAATCTTATCCAAGAAATTGTGCGAAAAATTAAAGATTTTAATCCTGAGTATGTGATGACAGTAGGGCGGGGGACTTCTGATCATGCGGGGGTTTTTGCGAAATATTTAATTGAGGTCGAGCTTGGCATTCCCGTTTGTTCAGCAGCGCCGTCTGTTTCGAGCGTTTATCAAAAGAAGATGCATTTAAAGAATGCTCTTGTGATCTTCATTTCCCAATCAGGACGAAGCCCCGATATTCTGCTTCAAGCAAAAATGGCAAAAGAAGCGGGAGCTTTTTCTATTGCTTTGGTTAATGATGAAGCAGCCCCTATTGGGGATATTATGGATTATATTATCCCTCTTAGGGCAGGGAAAGAAAATGCGGTTGCTGCTACAAAAAGCTATCTTGCGACATTAACCGCTTTATTGCAATTGACCGCCTATTGGTCTGATAATAATGAATTAATAGAGGGTTTGGATTCTTTGCCGTTACAGCTAGATGAAATGATTAATTCTCCAGCACAATTATTACCAAGCGACTTTAAAAATCTTTCACATCTTGTTGTTTTAGGACGAGGTTTTGGTTATGCTGTTTCCTTAGAGATTGCGCTAAAGTTAAAAGAGGTCTGTGCAATTCAAGCAGAATCTTTTAGCAGTGCGGAGTTTTTTCATGGACCTGTAACGTTGGTTGAAAAAGGATTTACAGTTGTTGATATAATTGTTGAAGATGAATCGGCAAGCTTTCATATAGAAATGATGCAAGAAATTAGCCAGCGAGGGGCAAATATTTTGCCGCTTAAAATGTCTGTTAAAAACGTCCATCCTCGCATAATTCCTGTGGTTTTATTGCAGAGATTTTATTTAGATGTTGAAAAAGTTGCGCAGAGCAGGGGCGTTAATCCAGATGCGCCTTCAGGGCTTAGAAAAGTAACAAAAACCCTATAGTTTATTGAGATATATTATGAGAAAAACATTTATTCCTGATCAAATTTTTAATGGGTCGGAGATTTTAGAGAATGTTCCAATCACAATAGAAGATGGAAGGTTTCTTTGTTTCGATACTATGCAGGGGGCAAGTGAGCTTAAAATTTCAGGCTTAATGACAGCAGGTTTTGTTGATGTTCAGGTTAATGGCGGCGGCGGCGTTCTTTTTAATAATGAGCCGACAAAGGAAGCAATATCCGCAATTTTTACAGCTCATAGCAAATTTGGTACTACGTCCTATTTACCAACTCTTATTACAGATGATTTATCCGTTATGAGAAAGGCTGCGGACGCTGTATCGGCTGCATTAAAAGAAAATATGGACGGTGTTTGCGGCATTCATTTCGAAGGACCTCATATCTCTGCGCTAAAAAAAGGCGCGCATAGCGAAAAATTTATTCGTGAAATTTCTGATGATGAAATGGAAATATATGCCCGCCAAGATATTGGGGTCAGGCATATTACTCTTGCGCCAGAAAACATCGATGTTGCTGTTATCAAAAAGCTCACTGAAATGGGTGTAACCGTATCGCTGGGTCATTCTGCGGCAACATATGAGCAGGCTAATGCAGCGCTTCATGCAGGGGCGACAGGCTTTACTCATCTTTATAATGCCATGTCCGCTTTTGAGGGACGTACCCCGGGAATGGTTGGGGCGGCTTTATTGTCAAAAGATAGCTGGTGCGGCATTATTGTTGATGGTCACCATGTGCATAATGATTCAGTAAGGCTGGCGGTTAATGTAAAAGCTCAAGGGAAAATAATGCTGGTAACGGACGCTATGCCTCCTGTTGGGACGGGTGATTGTGAGTTTTTATTATTAGGTAAAAAAATTATTAGAGACGGAGGAAAATTAACAGCTCCTGAAGGACAATTGGCAGGGTCTGTCCTTGATATGGCGAGCGCAGTGCGAAATACAATCCAAAAAATAGGATTATCCAAAGAAGAGGCTTTGAAAATGGCATCTCAATATCCTGCGGATTTCATAGGAATGTCGGATCATTTTGGACGGATAAAAATAGGGCTAAAAGCTAATTTTACCATTATGAGTCAATCTATTAAGAGCATTTCAACTTGGGCGGGTGGGGTGCAAGCCTCATAATATTTAGATTTTAAGCATGAGGGGGTTAGTGCAAAAATACTACAGTAAAATATTAAATATTAAAAAAAGGTAAATAATTATTGAAAACGTTTTCAATATTAAGTAATGTCTAAGAACTTATTTGAAAACGTTTTCAACAAAAAAATGTAGATTATGATTTTAGGCTCTATAATTTGCTTTATGAATGCGGCGTAAGATAAGGGCCTTTGTATTTAAATATTAGTAAAGACCTCTTTGGGATAAAATTTTAAATTAAAGAATTATATTGTTTTAAAATTTTGAAACATTCTGAAACTTAAATGGGAGTAAAAAATGAATTATAGAAAAATGTTGTTACTTGGCACAGTGAGCGTTGGAGTTATGATGACAGCTTCATTCGCATATGCAGATGGGGAAGCTGATAAAGCTAAAGAAATTGAAGAAATTGTTGTTACAGGTATTCGCGGATCGCTTCGTAAATCTCTTGATATAAAACGGGATAGTAGTGCAATTGTTGATGCTATTTCATCTGAAGATATTGGTAAATTTCCAGATAAAAATATTGCGGAATCTCTTCAGCGGGTTTCTGGCGTTACGATTTCCCGTGGTTTTGGCGAGGGTGCGGGCGTGTCTATTCGGGGCGCAAGTCAGAATATGACTTTAACTTTGTTAAATGGTCAAAATGTTGCCTCTACAGGGTGGTTTGTGTTCGAACCTGCACGGCGTAGTTTCAATTATGCATTATTACCATCAGAACTTGTCGGTGATATTAAAATTTATAAATCATCGCAGGCTGACCTTGCTGAAGGCGGCATTGGCGGTACGGTTATTGTCAATACTCGTAAGCCTCTTGATATGGCATCTAATAGTTTTTATGGCTCTGCAGAAGTTATACATACAAATGATTCTGGTAAATATGATCCTCAAATTTCTATGCTTGGGAGCTGGAAAAATGATGAGGAAACTTTAGGCGTGCTTGTTTCGGGCGTTTATCAACGCCGCCAGTTGCAGCGTCAAGGGAATGAAGCTTTTTGGGAATGGGGCGCAGGTGTTGCAGGTTTTGAGCAAGACCGTCAGCGTACTGCTTTTAACGGAACAATCCAATATTCTCCGTCAGAGAATCTTGATATTTTAGTGAATTACACGAAAATGAAAATGACAGCAAATAATGTAAATTATGCATTATGGCTTACTCAAGGAAATACATCTTGGTCAGGCGTAACTGTTCCTGATTCAGATAAGTTAAATGGAACGCCTGTAAAAGGTCCTCTTGGAGTTGCTTTTTATCAAGCTCGTCCTCGTGAAGCGACAATGAATTCAGAAGTTTATGATTTTGATTTGACGCATAGGGGTGATGGTTTTGTACTTGATTTCCAAATTGGTAAAACGACTTCAACGGGCGGTACTGATTTTGAAATGGTTGTCGATGATGGTGCTCCTGTTAATCTTGGGCCGGCCGGTGCTAATGGTAGATATGATTTCTCTAAGGGCGGTCAAACTTGGAATACGGGAAGCTTTGATATTGCAGGTTACGTTCCTTCTAAAATGAAAATGGGAACAGGGCCCGTTTTCAACCGTACGCCAAAAACAGATGATGAGTTTTATGCTCAGCTTGATTTTGAATTAGATACGGATATGGGGATTATTTCTTCTGTTAAGGCTGGTCTGAAATATGCTGATCATAATACTACATCTCGCCAGTTTATCTTTAAGCAAAAGGCTGGTTTTGATCCTGAAATTGATCCTATTAACTATATGGATGGCACGGTTAAGGTGGGTTCTGGTAATTATAGTATCTTTAAAGTTGATGCTGGTAAGCTTATTAAATGGGCTAAAGATAGTATTGATGGCGACACAGAAGTTTTAGGGGCCTATAGTGAGATTAATGAAATTAATACAGCAGCATATGTGATGGCTAACTTTGAAGGCGAAGGTTTCCGAGGTAATGCTGGTGTGCGTTATATTCATACGAATGCTGAATCAAGATATTTCCTTGATAGTAAACATACTGTAAGTAAAGCAAGCTATACAGAATGGCTTCCAAGCCTTAACCTTGTTTTTGAGGTGGCAGATGATGTCTTTGTTCGGACTTCTGCGGCGCGGGTTATGACCCGCCCAATGTATGTTGATATGTATGTTAACCCTAGTGCGGTTGGCGCAAATGATGCTACGCCCAATAATCAATTCTGGATTATTGGTAATGTTGGTCTTAAACCATTCTTCTCAAACCAGCTTGATCTTTCTGTTGAATATTATTTTGATGAAGGTTCTGTTTTCTCCGCCGCTTTCTTTATGAAAGATGTTAAAAACTTTGTCAGTGTTACTGAATATCATGCCGCTTCTGCATCTATTCCTTTTAATCTTACAAAGGCGGATGAGGCGGCAGGGGGCTGGACTGTTCAGGAAAAAATTAACGGTAAAAAAGCAAAAATCAAAGGTGTTGAATTTCAACTTCAACGTGAATTTGACAATGGCTTTGGTGTGATTTTGAATTATACTCTTACAGATTCAAAAGCAAATGATCCGAAAACTTTTTCTGATGGTCAGGTTGAATTAAGTGATGCTTCTAAACATTCAGCGAATGCGTCGGTTTATTATGAGAATGACGATCTTTCAGCCCGTGTATCTTATAATTACCGTAGTGCCTATATGCTGCGTGAAGTTGGTGCATATGGTAACCGCCTGCATGAAGCTTTCTCTACTGTTGATATGTCATTTAAATATAATGTTAATGACACTCTTACGGTAAGTCTTGATGTAAATAATCTCTTTGAGAATAAATCTATTCAAAAAGGAAATAATGCAGAGCCTAAGCCAAATAGTGGCTTTACACCAGGCTTTCCGCTTTATGAATATGAAACATCACGCCGCATTGGTCTTGGTGTTAGTTTCAAATATTAAACTTTATAGCTAATTATTGAAAAGGGGAGCTTTATGCTCCCTTTTTTTTCTATATAATATATGATTAACTTGCTTTAATAGTTAATATTGATTGGGACATAATATGACAAATAACATCATTCCATTACATCATGAACGGCATTTGAACTTAAAACTTCAAGAATCCTCTGATTTTACAATATTTGAGCGGGAACATGTCATTCCTATTGTAATTCATGAGTTTGCTCGTGCAGCACTAGACTTTCCCGTGATATTTGTGAAAAACTCGCAAACAGGACAGTTTCAGTCCGTTATCCTAACGGGAATGAGTGAGGGCGAGAATTTATTCGTCAATAAGAATGAATGGGGCGCAAATTTCATACCAGAAATTGTAAAGATTCACCCTTTTAAGCTGATGAAAAATGAACATGATCATAGCCAGCTTATGATGGCGATTGATCAAGGTAGCTCTCTTTGTAATGAAGATAAGGGACAGAGATTATTTAAAGATAATGGTGATGAAAGTGATTATCTAAAAACGCGCAAGGAACAAATAACTAATCATTTTGAACATAGTCAAATTACAGAAGCTTTCATAGAAGTGATGACTAAACTTGATGTTTTTGAAAAATGTGATCTAACCATTACTCTTAAAAATGAAAAAATGAATTTAAACGGCTTTTATTTTATTGATGAGAAAAGGTTAAATAATCTTGCTGATGATTTATTTTTAGATTTGAAAAAAAGAGGATTTTTGCAAGTTATCTATTCTCATCTTTTATCCATTCATCAAATAGATAAATTAGTTAAATTAAAAACTAAGCTTTAAAAAGGGGGCTTTATGGCAGATCAGGATATTAAAAATATTATCATTGTTGGCGGCGGCACGGCAGGGTGGTTATCTGCAGCGCATCTTGCAAAAACTCTAAAATCTAATCATCCTGATGGCATTAACGTTACTCTTATTGAATCTCCTGATATTCCAACCATCGGCGTTGGTGAAGGAACTGTACCGCAAATGCGTGAAAGCCTTCAATATTTAGGGTTAAGCGAGACAGATTTTATCCGTGAATGTAATGTTACATTTAAACAATCAATCAAATTCGAGGGGTGGCTGCATACAGCTTCGAAGGGTGATGGTCAGAATTCCTACCATCATGTTTTTGATTATCCTTCCGTCTCATCGCTTGATTTAACGCCGTACTGGCTGCTGGATAAAGCTAAAGAGCTTTCTTATGTCGATGCGGTAACGGTGCAGGGAAAGATTTGTGATTTAGGTCTTGGACCAAAACTTATAACTCATAAAGAATTTGATGGGTTTACCAATTATGCTTACCATTTGGACGCTGCAAAATTTTCCGAATTTCTGACAAAACATGCGGTAAATAACTTGGGGGTAGACCGCAGGCTAACCAAAGTAGTCGATATTATGCTTCATGATGATGGCTCTGTTAAATCGGTCAGGACGGATAGTGAAGGGGAGCTTGAGGCTGATTTTTTTGTTGATTGTACAGGTTTTTCATCTTTAATCATGGAAAAAAAACTAGGGGTGGGCTTTATAGATAAAAGCGACGTTCTTTTTGTTGACCATGCTCTGGCAGCCCAAGTGCCATACCCAAAAAATGATGATGCGATCCCCTGCGCAACCCTATCATCGGCGCAAGAAGCGGGCTGGATTTGGGATATTGGCTTAAGCGACAGAAGGGGAACTGGATATGTTTACAGCTCAAAATATAGCTCCCATGAAAGAGCAGAGGAAGTTTTTAGAAATTATTTAAGACCGACTATCGGTGCATTAGCGGACGAACTTACATGCCGCAGCATCAAAATGAAAATTGGCTATAGAGAAAAATTTTGGCATAAAAACTGCGTGGCTATCGGGCTTTCCCAAGGGTTTGTTGAACCGCTTGAGGCAACAGGGCTTTTGATTTTTGATGCGACCGCCCGAATGCTTGCCGAGCAATTCCCTGCGCAGAAATCTTCTTTTCCTGCGGTTGCGGAACGCTTTAATGCTTTGGTGAATAATGCGTGGGAGAGGGTCATTGATTTTGTAAAACTTCATTATTATTTAAGTGAGCGGGACGATCATTCTTTTTGGACGGATAACAGAGATAAAAATTCAGTTCCAGAAAGCCTTCTTAAACATTTAGAAATTTGGAAATCTGGCTGCCCTAGTGCCTATGATTTCCCTAGTAGGTTTGAGGTTTTTACAAAGGAAAATTATTATTACATTCTTTACGGAATGCATTTTAATACAGATATAAAGCGGATTAAATACCGCTATCAAAATTCTGAAAAAGCAGAAAAAGAGTTTCAATATATTCAGAAATTAACGGTCGAGCTTTCAGGGACATTAATTAAGCACCGAGATTTAATCGAACGTATTAAAGCCTATGGACTTCAGAAACTGTAAGGAATTTACTGATGAAAGAATTAATGATTATTGGCGGTGGCTCAGCGGGCTGGATGACGGCTATTTACCTGAATAAAAAATTTAATGAAGGCGTTAAAAATCTTAAGATTACAGTTTTAGAAAGCCCAGATATTGGCATTATCGGCGTTGGCGAAGCAACGGTTCATGCGGTGCGGTATTTTTTTGCAAGCATGGGAATTGATGAAGAAGAGCTGATGCGAGAAGCGAATGGAACATATAAAACGGGCATATTATTTCGCAATTGGATGAAGCCTGTAAAAGGCGAAATGCATGAATATTTTCACCCGTTTGAACAGCAGCAAGCAGGGGGAAGTTTGGATATATCGAGCCAGTGGTTCTTGTCAGGCGGTAATTTAAAAGGCAGATATGATGAAGCTGTTTGTATTAGCTCGGCTCTTATGAAAAAAGGACATGGACCAAAGGGGGTAAATTCACCAGAATACCAAGGTGTAGTCCCTTATGGCTATCATATTGATGCGGTTTTAATGTCTAAATATTTACGCAAAAAAGCCATAGAGGCGGGCGTTATTCATAAAGAGGCAACCGTGAGGGAGGTTACCGTCAAGGGCGGTAATATTTCAGAAATAATCACGAAAGAAGGCGAGCGTTATAATGCAGATTTATTTATTGATTGTACGGGCTTTAGAGGGCTGCTGATTGAAAGGTTAAAAGAAGATAATTGGGATAGTTTTACGGACGCACTTCCCTGTACAAAGGCGGTCGCGCTCCAGCGAGAAATGCCAAAAGGCGAAACCCCTCGTCCCTATACGACCGCAACTGCGTTAAGTAATGGTTGGGCTTGGCAAATTGATCTTTCGAACCGCCAAGGAACGGGCTATGTGTATGATGGATCAAAGCTTTCATCAGAAGAAGCGGAAGCGGAACTGCGTGAATTTTTAGGAGATGAGAGTAAAGTTATTAAATCCACTCATATTAATATGAAAGTAGGCTGCCGAAAAGAATTTTGGATTGGCAACTGCATTACGGTGGGACTTTCATCGGGCTTTATTGAACCGCTAGAATCAACGGGACTGCATCTTATTAATCTTGGGGTTGGTTTGCTCTGCACTCATATGATGTCCGATGAAATCACGCAGGAGGTTCGGCACTCTTATAACCGTTTAATGGGCGGATTTTTTCAAGATTTAAAACAGTTTATTGTTCTGCATTATTGTTTAACAGACCGTGATGATACAGAATTTTGGCGGGCTGCCCCTCGGACTGTAGATCATTGTGAATGGCTGAAAAATCAGCTGCTCGTGTGGAAAAATAAAGTCTGTGAATTTCAAGATTTAGCAGGAAGCTATTCTACAACATTTTCTGATGAAAATTATCGTTATGTTCTTTATGGTATGCAATATTATCCTAAATTACAGCTTCAAATAAATATAGATCAGTCAATGCGAACATTTGAAAACATCAAGCAAATGGCAAAAAGTGCCGTGGCAACAACAATGCCGCATGGGGATTATTTAAAGACGTTAAAGGGTTAAGAATGGAAAATAAACGCCTATTATCGCTTGATATTATGCGAGGATTAACAGTGATCGGTATGATTATTGTAAATAGCGTTTATGAAGGGATTTTTAATCAAGGAGGCATGCAGGCATCTTATGATAGTCTTTATCATGTTTCTTGGAATGGTGCGACTTTAGCGGATGTTGTTTTTCCTTTTTTTATTTTAATGATTGGGGTTTCTATTCCTTTTGCATATTCGGGGTTTAAAGAAAGTTCAGGTTTAACAAAAGCCCTTTTAGGGCGGATTTTCAAACGAGGATTGCTGCTTTTTATCATTGGTATGGGCTTAACATTTTATTATTTCGATATGGACGGTGATAAGTCATTTAGAATATTTGGCGTTTTACAAAGAATTGGTCTCGTTTTTATAGGGGCAGCGGTCATTTTTATGATGACTAATGTTAGAACCCAGATCATTATCATTGCTGTAATTCTGCTAGGATATTGGGCTTTGCTTTATGCGCCGTTTCTTGATGGTTCTGTTAACCTTATGGTTCCTGGGCAAAATTTTATCCATTGGGTCGACCGTGCTGTTCTTGGCTCTCATCTTTATGTAACGGGCGGAGAGTATCCCTATGATCCCGAAGGAATTTTAAGCAGTTTTCCAGCAATCGCTCAAGCTTTAATAGGTGCTGTAATCGGCAGTTTTTTGAAATCAAAACAGCATTATATGCAAATTTTTGGAATAGGCATTATGATGGTCGGAGCGGCAATGGTTTTGGATATAATCATGCCTGTCAATAAAAGCCTGTGGAGCAGTAGTTTTGTTCTTTATACAAGCGGTCTTGGCATTATCATATTGATGGCGCTGTTTTATGTGATTGATATTCGGGGGTATAATAGGGGGCTTGGGGCGATTGAGGCTTATGGTAAAAATGCGTTATTTGCCTATATTTTACATTCTTTTACAACGGGCTATCTATTATCTAGTCAAGCCACTTTCGAACTATTTAGCCTAGTAAGCCGTTTTATAAAACCTGAAATTTCAATGTTATTTATAATGTTTATTGTTCTTGTCATTACTTGGATTCCGCTCGGTATCTTGCGGGCAAAAAAAATAATTATTAAAGTTTAATATATTAAAGTGAGGAAAATATGATGAAAAAATTCTATGCCATTGCAGCCGCTATTTTGATAGTAGGGGGGCTGATATCTATAGAAGCACCCGCTTCAGAACGGCATTATAACATCATTCCTCTGCCCAGTAAAATCAAGGCGTTAAAGGGAGAATTCAGGCTAAATTCTCAAACAAAATTTATTGTGACGGATAAAAAAGCATTAAAAGTGGCGAATTATTTCAAAAGTCTCATCGCAGCCTCTACGGGCTATGACCCTAAAATTACTTCTTCGGATAGAGCAGATAAAAATACAATTATTTTCAAGTTAAGCGGCACAATAAAAAAAGCAGAAGGCTATGAAGTTTTAATAGAGCATGACCGCGTTATTTTGACGGCTAGAAATCCTTCTGGTCTATTCTATGCTGTGCAGACTTTGCGCCAGATGCTGCCAAAAGAAATTGAAAGCTCATTCCCTAATAATACCGCAGCGTGGGTGCTTTCAAATGTCGCTATTAGTGATGCGCCTCGGTTTGAATATAGAGGAATGCACCTTGATGTTGCTCGCAGTTTTTTCCCTGTAAAATTCATTAAAAAATATATTGATCTCATTGCTTTTCATAAAATGAATAAATTTCATTGGCATCTTACCGATAATCAAGGCTGGCGTATTGAGATTAAAGCTTACCCTAAATTAACAGAAATTGGCAGCATTCGAAAAGAAACAGTGGTTGGGCATACGCTTGACAGAAACCGTCTTTACGATGGGAAGGTTCATAAAGGATTTTATAGCCAAGAAGAGATTAAAGAAATTGTTAAATATGCAGCAGACCGCTTTATTGAAATCATTCCAGAGATTGATATTCCAGGTCATGGCACAGCAATGATCGCAGCTTATCCAGAACTTTCTTGTAAAAAAGATCTGGGCGAGGTTAAGGTAACGCAAGATTACGGCATATTTTTAGAAGTGCTTTGCCCGACAGAGGTAACTTTCAAATTTTTAGAGGGTGTGTTTAAAGAGATTGCTGAATTATTTCCCTCAAAATATATTCATATCGGCGGCGATGAGGTTTTGAAAGATGAATGGGCTGATTGTGCTTCTTGTCAAATTTTAATGAAAAAAAATGATTTAAAAGACTTACATGAACTTCAAAGCTATTTCGTAAAGCGCACGGAAAAAATTGTAGCAGCTTATGGGCGCACCATCATTGGCTGGGACGAAATTCTGGAAGGCGGAATGAATAAGTCTGCGGTTATTATGTCGTGGCGGGGAATGAAAGGCGGCATAAAAGCTGCGAAACATGGTCATGACGTTATCATGACACCGTCTTCGCATGTTTATTTTGATCAATATCAATCGCTTTCATTAGATGAGCCAATGTCGATTCATGGTTTCTCAAATTTAAAAAATATTTATCATTTTAATCCTATTTCCCCAGAATTAACGGCGGCTGAAGCAAAATATATTAAAGGAGCGCAGGGTAATGTCTGGTCTGAATATATCCATGATGGAGCAAGAGTCGAACATGCAGTATTGCCTAGAATGTCGGCCCTTTCAGAGGTTTTATGGTCACCAGTCAAAAGCCAAAATTGGCAGAGTTTTTTAGCCCGCATTGATCCTTTGCTAAGCCGTTTTGACTTTATGGGGCTGCAAGCTTCACGAGCGGTTTATAAAGTCGCTGCCTTTGCTACGCTTCTGCCAAATAATGATCTTAAAATGACTTTAAATGTTGAAGGTCAAAATATGATTATTCGTTATACAGCTGATGGGTCAAAACCAACATGGAAATCAAAAATCTATAAGAAACCACTGGTTTTAAATAAATCCGCAACCATTAGGGCTTTAGGGCAGAACACCAAAACAGGACAGGTTTTTGGCGATACGCTTTTAAGCTTTGATCATCACAAAGCGCTTGGTAAAAAAATAATTATTAACGCTCGCCGTTCATCTGCTATTTTAACTGATGGCTTGCTTGCAAGAGATAGAATCTTTCAAAATGCAGAATGGCAGGGCGTAGGCGGAAAAGATTTTATCGGCACAATTGACCTTGAAAAACCCCAAGAAATTAGCGAGGTTTCTGCAGGCATGAACGCAGGATTATACCGCCAGCTCTATCCTGCAAAAAGCTTTGAAGTTTTAACCTCAAATGACCGTAAAGGTTGGACATCGCAGGGCAAGTTATCGGAAGATGAAATTCTTGCTATGGGATCGAAAATAATCCTAAAATTTAAACCAACAAAAGCACGTTATATTAAATTTATTGCAGAGAATAACGGGCAATATTTCAGCCCTCAATATCAAAAAATGAAAGATACAGGACTTTATATCGATGAAATCTCTGTAAAATAAAAAACGATACTTAAAGCCGCTCATAAATTAAAGTCAGCTCTAACAATTAAGGAGCTGGCTTTTTTTTGGGTTTTATAGGGAGAGGACTATGAGGGTGCTTTCGCCGTTGATTCCCTAAGAACCAGTTCAGGCGTAAACATATTATTTTCAAAACAAATTGTCTCAAATGTTAGATTACGGTTATCTCTTGTATTTTTCGGCGGAGCTTTTTGCGGGCGAATACGGTTAATGAGAAGTTCTGTTGCAAATTTTGCAATAACGCGGTTAGGCTGACGTACGGTTGTAAGTTTAGGGGTTGTTTGCCGAGAATAGGGACTATCTTCGAATCCAGCAATAGAAAGTCTGGCAGGCATATCAATCCCAAGAACCCTCGCCGCATGCTGCGCTCCTGCGGCTATTTCATCATTACAGCCAATAATTGCGGTTATATGGGGGTTTTGAGTTAAAAGAATTTTAGCTCTTTCATTTCCTGATTCATATGAATATTCACCGTCCATAACTAAACCTTGGTCAGGTTCAATATCATGATCTTTTAGAGCAGCAAGATAGCCGTCCAGCCTTTCAGCCGTAGAAGCATGGCGTTTTTCACCGCAGAGAAAAGCAATATCCTTATGCCCGTAATCAATAAGATGTTTTGTAATATTATAAGAGGAAATCCAGTCATTAATAATAACAAGATGGTCTGTATCGCTTGTTTTTTCTTTGTCAGAAATAATACAAATATATTCCACGCCCATTTCTTGCAGAGAGTCAGTAATGTCTTTTCTTTCAGAAAAAGGAGGGGTGAGAATAATGCCTGAAATATGGGAGGTTTTAATGAGTTTCTTAAATTCTTCAAGTACAATATTAGAATTTGAATCGCAGGGGTGAATCATAAGTCCATAACCATGGTCACGGCAAGCGTTTAAGATACCATTTTGCATTCCAATGACATAATGGGTGTTTGGATTATCATAGATATATCCAAGAACATAAGATTTCGCCCCTCCCATATTTCGGGCGGAGAGATTAGGCTGAAAATCAAGGTTTTTTACCGCTTTGAGAACCCTGCTTCTTGTATCGCTTTTAACTGATGAGCCGTTATTAATCACTCTCGAAACAGTTGTAATAGATACCCCTGCGAGCTTTGCAACATCATTAATCGTAACTGACAAATTCTATATCCTTAGGCTAATATGTTCTTGTCTGAACATTTAGATTTTATTCCTATAATATTACATTTAGTTTGTTTGAATTGCAATTAAATACTATGGGAAAAACGGCAGTTTATTGGCATATTTTTAATAAGCTCCCTTGTTTTTATATTTTTTATGAGAAGCTGCCTTGAAGGGATAAATAACAGTCGTATTTTACATAAAAATTTGCTATATCCTGTTTATTATTAATGCTCTGGATTTACGTTTCAGACCGCAACATAGGATATATCATGCCAAATATGGGTCATAATTCTGGTAATATTACCGTTTCTGCTCTTTATCATTTCGCTCTTCTTGAGGATTTTGAGGCTCTCAAAACACCTTTTCTAAAATTCATGGAATCTCATAACATTAAAGGTACAATTTTAATTGCCCGTGAAGGGATTAATGGAACGGTCGCAGGGACGCATAAAAACATTAAAGCTTTTCATGATTTTATAAAATCAGATGAACGGCTCGCAGGGACAGTGACTAAAGAATCCTACTTTGATGAATTTCCTTTTCACCGTACAAAAGTAAAATTAAAAAAAGAAATCGTAACGATGGGAATTGAGAATATTGACCCCAATGAGATTGTCGGAACATATGTAAAACCTGCGGATTGGAACGCTCTTATTTCTGATCCAGATGTCATTATTGTGGATACGCGCAATGATTATGAGATCGGTATAGGAACTTTTAAAAATGCACTTGATCCTGATACAACGACTTTTCGTGAATTTCCAGCTTATGTTGATGAAAATTTAAAAGAATTTAAGGATAAAAAAATTGCAATGTTCTGCACAGGCGGCATTCGCTGTGAAAAATCAACCGCCTATTTAAAACAGCAAGGCTTCGGTGAAGTGTTCCATCTTGAAGGCGGAGTTTTAAAATATTTAGAAGAAATTCCCCAAAATGAAAGCCTATGGGAAGGGGAATGTTTTGTTTTCGATAGCCGTGTATCTGTAAAACATAATCTTGAAAAAGGCATTTATGATCAGTGCTTTGCCTGCCGCATGCCAATTACAGAAGATGATAAAACTCATGAATATTATATGCAGGGCGTAAGCTGTCATCATTGCTGCAAAGACCAAACAGAAGATCAACGCCGCCGTTATAAAGAGCGTGAAAAACAAGTTTCTCTTTCCAAAAAACGGGGAAAAGATCATATCGGCGGCTCTGTAGAGGGCATGATTGCACAGAGAAGAGCCGAAAAAAATGCCTATAAGGAATCTCAGAAAAAAATAAAACATGGCTAAAGAGCCGAGGGTCGCTAAATGAATTTTATATTTGATAATAAATTTGCAGAACTGGGGGGATTCTTTAAAAGAAGCCCTCTGTTCCTCTTGGGTGCTCAGTCATAACAACCAAGAAATGAAAAATGTTATTGAT
>JADGEY010000280.1 GCA_016744185.1 Emcibacteraceae bacterium
TGTGTGTGTGTGTGTGTGTGTGTGTGTGTGTGTGTGTGTGTGTGTGTGTGTGCGTGCGTGCGTGCGTGCGTGCGTGCGTGCGTGCGTGCGTGTGTGTGTGTATGTGCACGTATGTGTGTTATCGGAGAGGTGAGTGTGCTATGGAGTGACGGTGCGCAATATTATGCGGTGTAGTGTGATAGAACTGTGGTGTGCGATTGAGTGGTGGTGTGCGAATAAAGTGAGCAGTAATGTGCGTTGGAGTGTGATGTAATTTCTGTGTGTATTGATTGTACATCGGTCAAACGATCAGTATCCATCTATACGTGTTCACCCAATACTGACCACTACTGACCACTACTGACCACTATTAACTACTGCTGACCTACTAGTGACAACTACTGACTACTACTGACCAATACCTACCACTACTACATGCCATTACTGAATACTAATGACCACTACTGACCACTACTACCTACCACTGACTACTACTACCAATACTGACCGACCATTGCTGGCTACTACTGCAAATACTACTGACCATACTGCAAATACTACTAAACACTACATACCACTACTGACCACTACTACTGACCATTAATGACAACTACCGATCACTACTATTAGTCACTCTTAGTCACTACTGACCACTACAAATATTACCTCTCAGCATAAGTGTATCATTGACCACATTCCTCTATTTAATTGAATCTTAAATACCTTAGATACACCAACACCCACCCACACACACACACACACACACACACACACACACACACACACACACACACACACACA
>JADGEY010000282.1 GCA_016744185.1 Emcibacteraceae bacterium
CACACACACACACACACACACACACACACACACACACACACAAAAACACACACACTCACACACACACACACACACACACACACACATAATCTTTCACTTTGTTTGCCATGTAAACAATACAATACAATAGGTCAACTATATAGTATATAGTCCCGAACATTCTATAACAGTAAAATAGGTGCAACCTTATTAAACCCTATTACTAAACCCCACCCGAAACACTACTCAAAATACTACTACTATACTAAACTCTTTCAGACACATAAATTCATACTTTCATAACACTACTATAATAACACTGCAACAATTTTTAAACTTACTGTAAACCCCACTTTCAAACCTACTGTAAAACCCACTTTCAACCCTACTGTAAACTCCATTGTAAACTCCACATTCTACCCTATTTTATACCCTGCTATGATTCATCCCTTATACACAAACCTTCCAAACAACTTATGAGCAGAGTAGAGTCCGTGCAGAGTGCCTGGGACACCCACTGTTGAGCCAACCTGTGATGGGGTTCAATGGTGTAGGAGTGGCGATGGTGGTTGATGTAAATGGGGGGTGTTGGCGGTGACGGGACACGATGGTCTGGTGACGGGGGGAAATGATGTGTAGCGGTGATGATGAGTCAATGGTGCTGGGGATGGGGATGATGATGATGATGATGATGATATTGTAATAGTTGATGGTGGCCAACGATAGTTGGTTGTACTATTTGTTACACCATGTTATACATTCAATGTGCGCGCTGACCACGCATCCTCACTTATGCAC
>JADGEY010000283.1 GCA_016744185.1 Emcibacteraceae bacterium
TGTGTGTGTGTGTGTGTGTGTGTGTGTGTGTGTGTGTGTGTGTGTGTGTGTGTGTGTGTGTGTGTGTGTGTGTTTTGTGTGTGTGTGTGTGTGTGTGTGTGTGTGTGTGTGTGTGTGTGTGTGTGTGTGTGTGTGTGTGTGTGTGTGTGCATGTGTTTATATTTGCATAACCTAACATTATCATATGGTTGTTTTATCAACAATTGATGATTCTAAAATATTCAAACGTTTATGTTTCTTTTCTGTTGAATTTAGCTTTTTTTATCAACAGTAGAACCGTCGAATGTTTTTTTCTGAACATTCCAAATCCTTCCTAGTGACGAAGAACACATTGAGCTACGACTATCTCCTAGCTCTTTTAGTGGAAATAAAACTACGCAAATTGGCTTCTCCGAATTTAACAACTTTATTCTAGTTTAACTCAAGGACTCTCTCTCTCTTTCTCTCGATGAAGAATGGGTAGTAAATCTCCTAAAAAGGTCATATTAACAAATTCTAAGATTCGAAGCGGACCACTGACCGTGACGTTTAAGCAATTGATGAAGAATAGTTCACCCGATCTCATATTTTAATTAGTCCTACTGTTCTATTTTTGGTGGCATTCCTCGCGGAGAACTTGTGCAGTAGCGCAAATAGACCGTTATATTACAGTGGAATACACTAAATTATAGTGTAGTGCCATGTACAACCCACCTCACCACGCCCCCCCATCTACCAACCCACCACTCCCCCCACCAGCTAACCCACTCACTCCCACTCTCTCCCCGTACC
>JADGEY010000284.1 GCA_016744185.1 Emcibacteraceae bacterium
CATTTTCACACTTTTTATGTTGCAACATTTTGATCAGATTGTGAAAACTCTTTTGGGATGTATAATTTTCTTTACAATCTTGCAATTGATTAAAATTCTGAGGTATCAGAAACCATTCTGCAAATTCTCTTCAATTATTCACAGAGCTTCATTTGATATTCTCGTATTCATTGTTAGTACATTTAGTATTATATTTGACCATCACTTCACTTAATCCTTTTAGTTGAAGTATAATCTAGAAGATATAAATTCTTCTTATTCTAATCCAAAACCAAATCTCAAATCATTTAAAACATTTAAAATTCTCATATTTTTCTTAATTTCAATTACTAATATCTAACTGTGCGGCTAATTACAGTTAACTTGAAGTACTATTACTAAATTATAGTGATATGAGCTCATTTATGTTAACAATCCCTCACCTTCACTCATACCTCACCCCCTACCTACCTACCTACCTACCTACCTACCTACCTACCTACCTACCTACAACACACACACACACACACACACACACACACACAGCTAATGGCGGTGATATGGTTGTTTTGTTTTGCGGCCGTAGGTCTTTCCCTATACTCTGCAAACCGGCGAAGTTTCTCCACGCTATACACGGCTGTGTTTCAGTGTTTGTCCATGTTTGCCGGCAGCAGGGGTCAAACTCCACGATATCCAGGCACCACTCCAGGCACGAGAGCAGGAGATGCTAGGCGGTACATGGGTGACAACTCATCGAATACATACGCGGACATTGTGGGATACAGACTCTACAT
>JADGEY010000285.1 GCA_016744185.1 Emcibacteraceae bacterium
TCATCATCATCATCATCATCATCATCATCATCATCATCATCATCATCATCATCATCATCATCATCATCATCATCATCATCTAAGAACTCTGCTTGATAAACATGCCCCAATATGCTCTTTAATTGTTAAGCTTCATCCTCAAGCTCCCTGGTTTACATCTCATATTTGTAGTTTCAAACGAAAGTACCGTATGGCTTCCAAAAAATGGAAGAAGATACCAAATAAGACTAATTACGATAACATGCTACACTCCAGAAATATCTATAAAACTGCACTTTCTTCTGCCAAGAAAGCTCATTATATCAGCAAAGTTAATCACTTGTCATCTGATATAGGTGGGTTATATTCGTTTTTGAATAAGCTATTAGATAGAAAAAGTAAAGTTGTACATTATCCAGATATTGATAGAAAAGAATTATGTAGTAAATTTGTCAGTCATTTTCTAAATAAAATCCAATCTACATGTGAAATTATAAAAAGTAAACTATCGTCAAATCCTTATTTACCCGCTTCTTCACCATTATCATATTCTATAAATAATTTGTCTACTTCACTGTCTTTAAATAAACCCAATTCTCCACCTTCGCTATCTTCGTTTAAACTTCCTTCAGCTACTGATGTATATAACATGTTAATATTATCCAAAAAAGGTTCATCAAATAATCCACTACCTCTATCAGTTTTTAAAAAGATATTAATTGTAATTAATCCTATAATACATAACATAATTTGTGATAGTTTATCAAAAGGCATATTCCCTGATTGTTAT
>JADGEY010000286.1 GCA_016744185.1 Emcibacteraceae bacterium
TCTCTCTCTCTCTCTCTCTCTCTCTCTCTATTTCTCTCTCTCTCTACTAATTAAATTATCCTCTCAATATAGAGTCCCAGCTACTCGTTACTTGGTACAATATTACATTGAAGAATAAACCCGAGTGTTAGTTAATTATTTAAATTTCATATGATTAAATACTAATTGTTGTATGCGTAATTAGTTATTGCATAATTTATTTCAAGTATATTTAATGTATTATTAATTATATTTACTACTTTTGTCTACAGCCGACTACACTCCATATACTCTACAACTACATCCTCTACACACTTCTATACAAGCCCTACAACGCCTACACACACAACACCCCTGTTTACACCACCTACACATCCGCCTACACAAACAACTCCCTCACCTATACCACCTACATAAATAACTCCCTCACGTACACCAGCCTACACCGTCACCTACACCACCTACACCCCCGTCTACAGCCATGCCCATCACGTTCCAATGTCTGCTCAAGGACACCGGGGAAATTGCGTTCCACTACAAAACGGTTCCCGCGAAATTCTCTCAGAATCCAGCGGCATCATCTGAAGAGAGCGATCACGAGAAATCTACAAACAAAATTGGACTCTCGGACGGATTCTACTCGAATTATTTCTCGTTTATTCACTTTCACTGTTAGTGCGGTGGGAGCGGGTTAGTGTGGTAGTGTAGCGACGGTGTTTGTAAATAGAGTAGTGATGATGATATGGGTATAGTAGTAGTAATGATTATGGTGATGATGATGATGATGAT
>JADGEY010000288.1 GCA_016744185.1 Emcibacteraceae bacterium
GCATACAATTGTTGATATAGCGATAACGCATAGGTCAACTGCACTAGATCTCAGGGCGTCTTGAAGAGAATCTAACTGAAATGTACAAAAGTGAATGGTTAAAATTGTAAAAAGAAAGAGAATAATTAATTATTATTAATTATTAGTGATAAAATATTTAAAACACGACAACAATCTAAAAATGAAGTACTTTTGACGTAAATATGCGTAGATTTTACCTTATATAATGACAACTATAAGCATAATCATAATTATCTTGTGTTTTTGAAATATACATATAGTTATTAACATTATGTTTTATAATTTTATGAAGATTGGATTCATATTACGTAAGTTATAGATTTTTTATGGACAAAAAGAATCATTCTGAGTAAATTAGCTTTAGAAATGACTGAATGTAAACAATGAGAATTTCTCCCTTTGTTTCATCTATTCAGGCATATTTTTAATTATAAATTTATTTGACAGGTGATGTTTTAAAATGTTGATTTTAATACATTTTAAATAGTTTTAAACTCTAATATACCAACAAGTTGTTTATAACATATTTGAGTATAGATTTACAAAATATAAAATCACAGATTTATTTTTTCAATACTTAAAAGAATTGGAAATAAAAAAATTTTAATTTTTCAAAATAGTATATTTTATTGCCCATTTATTTTCATTTCTATCCAATAAATCATTATAATTATTTAACATCATCATCATTATCATTATTATTATTATCATTATTATTATTATTATTGTTGCATAGTCAAAATAT
>JADGEY010000028.1:0-19325 GCA_016744185.1 Emcibacteraceae bacterium
AGCAGAAGGCGTGAGAATATTTTTATATCAATTTTTAGGCATTTTTGCTGTGGGGTTTATTTCATGGCTAAGCGAGGTTGCTCTTGTCGTCCAAGTCCGCTCTACCGTCTATCAGCCCTTTGATGAAAGAATGCAGCAATTAAATGCAAAGGCTAAAGAATCAGCTTATAAATTTATCATTATTTTGCTATTAATTGCTCTGATTATGGGAGGGTTTTTCTTGATACAAAAAATGGAAGTGATCTTTGCAGCCCGCATTTATGCCGCTGTTTCAATCTCTTTACTCTTGATGACCTTTTACGCGCCGCTGATGATTTTAAGCTGGCAATTACCGAATGAGCAAAGAGAAGAAGATGAATAAAAATGGCAGATAAAACAGTAAAATTTCATAACCGTCTTAAAATGCTCCGTGCGGAACGCAACATGTCCCGTAAAGAGCTTGCAGAGCTGACTGAAATCCACCCCCAGACCATAGGCTATCTGGAACGCCAGCAATTTAATCCAACGATAGAGCTTGCTCTTAAGCTTTCAAAAGTGCTTGGCGTTGGGCTCGATGCAATTTTTTCAGCCGAGCCTTTCGGTCTGCTGGGTGATAATATCTTACGCTCTGACCGAAAATAAAATATTTTGTAATTAAAGGTAATTAATGATGAATAATGTTTTTATAGTTTTTGTAATTTTAACTGTTTCATATATTGGAACGGCTAAACTCTCGGCAAAAATGCAAAAGGAAAAGAATTCTAAAAAAGAAATTCAGACCCCTCTTAATAAAAGAACCGCCCAGACAGGTCTTAAACCTTCGTTAGAAAAGACTTCTTACGATGTAAAAAAATATGACATTAAAATACAGTTTTTTCCCTCTTCTAAAAGCCTTTCAGGTAAAGTTACGACAGATATTTTAATTATAGAGTCTAGGGGTGAGATTGAATTTGACCTTGATCCTAGATTTAAAATTACAGAGGTTTTAATAGGCAGGAAAACCGCTAAATTTAGGCGCAAGGCGGGTCGTTTTTTCATCAAAACCAATGCCAAAAAAGATGATAATATACAGCTTTCCGTCTCTTATAAAGGCGTGCCATTTGCAGCAAAAAACGCCCCTTGGGACGGGGGATTTACATGGTCAAAAGACAAAAACGGCAAAGATTGGATCGGGGTTTCCGTGCAGGGTGAAGGCTGTGATCTTTGGTGGCCTTGTAAAGATAGTTTTACCGATAAACCAGACAGCGTGACGATGAGCTTTACCGTACCAGCAGGACTGTCGGCAGCGTCTAATGGCAAGCTTATTAATATAGAAAAAACCAAAAAAACATGGGCATTTCACTGGCAGTTAGACACAAAAATCAGCCCTTATAATATTTCGGTAAATATCGCAGATTACATTCTTATTAAAGATCATTATATAAGCTCAAATGGACTATCTGTTCCGATAGAATTTTGGGCATTAAACTATAATGCTGCCAAAGCAAAGAAGCTTGTTAAAACTCAAGTAATCCCTCAGGTTAAGTTTCTTGAAAAACATATCGGCCCTTATCCTTGGGCAAAAGAAAAGCTGGGTTTTGCAGAAACACCTTATCTTGGTATGGAACATCAAACGATTAACGCTTATGGCAATGGATATAAAATTTCTGAATATGGTTTTGATTGGCTGCTTCAGCATGAGCTGGCTCATGAATGGTTTGGTAATTTAATCACTCATGCTGCACCAGAAGATATGTGGCTTCACGAAGGCTTTGCCATGTATATGCAGCCTTTTTATGCAGGCCATATTGCAGGCGGTTTAGCCCGCAGTTCACAGCTTTATAAATTTTACCTTTTGACAAGCAATTGCAAGCCAGCGGTCTTTAAAAATGCGGATTCTATTGCCCAGTCTTTTAAAAAGGGTGATCCTTATTATTCAGGTGTGATGATGGCTCATATGCTGCGCAGCACTATGGGGGATAAGGCGTTCTTTAATTCTATCAAAAGGCTGCTTTATGGTACAAAATCACCTAATAAATTAGCTCACCCCCTGAAACCTCGCAGCCGTACTACCGCAGAATATTTAAAAATTGTCTCAGAAGAGGCAGGAAAAGACTTCACTGCTTTATTTGATATTTATCTTTATCAAAAATCCCTGCCTGAGCTTAAGTTAAAAAGAAATGGGGATTTGGCGAAAATTATTTTTCAAAGCAGCAGTAAATACAGCCCAAGCCTTAATATCCCTATTCATATAGATGGAAAGCTAAAAATAGTGCCTATGGTTAATGGGCTAGCACAGTTCAGAGCAGATAAAAATAGCCTTATCGTAATTGATCCTGACTTTAAAATTCCCCGTAAATTATCGGTGCAGAAGAAATGTAAATGAATTATCCACTGCAAATAAACTATCCACTCTAAATGAATTACTCACGGGGCGGCACATAATCTACGGGCGTAAAATGGCAAAATATATTGGCAAAGGAGTTTCCTTCAAAAGGCACTTCACGTCCGTGCATTAATTTTGCGCCTTCATAAAACACCATCTCGCCCTCTTTCATGAAAACCTCATGCTTACGGTAGAAATGATCGTCTATTTGTAATGCCCAATCCTCTCTTACGTCTTGAAAGACGTTGATAATGCAGCTAATGATATGAGTTTCCTTACGGTCACGGTGAGCCTTCAAAACTGCGCCATCATGATAAGTACGAATGCCATAGATAAAGGTCGGCTCTAACGCCGTTCCTGACCATTTTTCAAGAATAGGCTTTAGATAATCATGTATTTCTTTTTTAAGATAGGGCGGCAGGTCAAGAAGGCTGCTTGGGGCGCATGATTTATTTTTCCCTTGGATATAACCACCCTCCACAAATTCGGCTTTTTGGTCTGTTATATTATCTTGGTAAAATCTTTTTATGGCTTTTAAAATCTCATCAGGAAGGCGTGTTTTTTCAAAGCCAACGCTTGTAAAATTAGGGATTTTCTCATGAGGCGTTTTAATCATCATTGATCCAAAGCCTTTTGATCTGAACCATTTGGTAATGACAGATTTATTGCCTTTTAAAACAGGCTTTCCGTGATGCAGGCTATTATAATTCCCTTTTCCATTTGCCCGTAAGTTATTCCAAATAACAGCCGTTCCCCGCTTGGGGGTATGCTCTAATTCTAATGCAGGAAAATGCGTTGTTCCGCCTTCCTCCACATCATTAAGGTTGATAAAGAAAGTGTAAGTTCGTTGCCCCTTCCCACCGTCACATTCTTCTATTTCATCTTCTTCAAAATAATCTGTATGGGCTTTAAACTCTTGACCAATTTCATAAAACTGTCCCTGTATCGGTTCTGAATATGAGCTGTCTATTCCCATCATTTTACAAATTCTTTCATCAATTTCTTTGATAAAAGGACTATCTAGCTGCCCAAGGTCACAGGTGCTGCTGGTGCGAAAATTATTTTCTTTATCACCATGATTAACCATTAAAGAAGGTCTTTTCATATCCCCGATAAGCTTAATCATTTGATCGCATTCTTTTTGATTTAAGAAATTATCAATGACATAAAACTCAGCTTTATCAGTCTCTAGCCGTACGGCATTGGAAAGATAAAGAATCTCTGGGGAATCTTGCGCTCTTTCTAAATTCTCACTTCTTCTGTGAGGGTTTAGAGCATGGCTCATATTCACAGTAGGACTATAATTCATTTGATTTTTAATCTGCTCAAATGAATAGCCTTCATCAAGCAGGATTTTAAAAACCCCATCTTTATCGCAACCCGCATTTACATTATGGTCAATCCAGTCAGTCCACTCTTTGGTGAAGACAGTCATTTACAGTCCTTACTTACTTAAAGCTATATTCACAATAGAATATTTACGCCTCCTTCGCTAAATAAAAATAAATCTATCATTATGCTGCAGTAGATTGGATTAAAATATTGAAAATATAACCTATCCGTTATAATCTTAAAAAAAGTGAAATATAAAACTCTTACAGGCGTTTAATAGAATATTCATCAAATCTTGCTTGTAAAAAGACTATTACGGATAGGAACTATGCCCCAATGGCGCATCAGAAATGGGATAAAGAGACTGCGAAATCTCTGATTCAAAAATATAGCAGCCTACAAGGCGGATTATTAGAATGCATGCATGGCTTGCAGCATCATTTTGGCTGCGTCGCGCCTGAATCTATGGATTTAATGGCAAGTGCTTTTAACCTTTCACGGGCAGAAGTCCATGGGGTTTTTAGTTTTTATCATGACTTTAGATCATCGCCTGCAGGGCATAAAATCATTCAAATTTGCCGGGCCGAAGCCTGCCAAGCAATGGGGTCGAGGGGATTAACGGCGCATGTTCAAGACCTTTTGGGTCTAAAGTTGGGAGAGACATCAGAAAATGGTAATTTTACCCTAGAGAGCGTTTATTGTTTGGGCAATTGTGCTTTGCCGCCGAATGTATCCGTGGACGGCAAGCTTTACGCTCGGGTCAGTCCTGAAAAATTCAATAAAATCATGACAGAAGGAGCATAGGGCATGATTAATATTTATGTTCCCTGCGATAGCACAGCTCTTTCTGTAGGGGCAGATGATGTGGTTCTAGAGCTTATTTTACAAGCGGACAGACGGGGTGAAGACATTAATATTATCCGCAATGGATCATGGGGCATGGCATATCTTGAATGTTTGCTTGAGGTCGAGGTTGACGGCGTACGCATTGCTTATGGCCCTGCCTTACCAGAAGATGTAACCTCTTTATTTGACGCAGGTTTTTTGGGCGGCGGCGATCATGAACTTTGCCAAGGGGTGACGCAGGAAATCCCCTATCTTAAAAACCAAGAACGCCTGACTTTTGTCCGCTGCGGCCTTGCCAGCCCTCTTGATATAGACGCTTATATCGGCAATAGCGGCTACCGAGGGCTTCAAAATTCTCTTAAAATGCCACCGCAAGCGATCGTGGACGAAGTGAGCAATTCTGGGCTGCGGGGACGGGGCGGAGCGGCCTTTCCTACAGGCATTAAATGGAATACTGCCTTGGGGGCTGCGGTTGCGCAAAAATATATTTGCTGTAATGCTGATGAAGGGGATAGCGGTACTTTTGCTGACCGTATTTTAATGGAATGCGATCCTTTTACTTTAATCGAAGGCATGAGCATTGCGGGGCTAGCGGTTGGGGCGGATCAAGGCTATATTTACCTGCGTAGTGAATATCCTCTCTGCAAAATCATGCTTGAAAAAGCGTTTAAAATTGCCCGTGATAGGGGCTATCTGGGTCAAAATATTTGCGGTACGGACTTTAGCTTTGATATTGAAATTCGCATGGGCGCAGGATCGTATGTTTGCGGCGAAGAAACCGCAATGCTGAATTCATTAGAAGGCAGGCGGGGCGTAGTGCGTGCCAAGCCCCCTCTTCCTGCAATAGAAGGATTATTTGGGCTGCCCACTGTGGTTAATAATGTCCTCTCTCTCGCTTCCGTGCCGATTATCATGGATAAGGGCGGTGATTATTATAAAGATTTTGGCATAGGACGGTCAAAAGGCACGATCCCCTTTCAAA
Source organism: Emcibacteraceae bacterium (assembly GCA_016744185.1). Classification (GTDB taxonomy): domain Bacteria; phylum Pseudomonadota; class Alphaproteobacteria; order Sphingomonadales; family Emcibacteraceae; genus Pseudemcibacter. Next base: position 5,505 of record JADGEY010000028.1, read on the forward strand.
TTGCTGGCAATATAAAACGGGGCGGTTTAGTGGAAAAAGCATTTGGCGTTACGCTACCGGAATTAATTTATGATTTCGGAGGTGGAACAATGACAGAAAAGCCCCTAAAAGCCGTACAAGTGGGCGGTCCTCTTGGCTCTTATATTCGCTCTGATGGTCTTGATTTACCGATGGATTATGAAAAATTTACCGAAGCGGGCGCGGTTCTTGGGCACGGCGGCATTGTCGTGTTTGATGAGACGGCAGATATGTCGGCACAGGCAGAATTTGCTTTTGATTTTTGTGCAGTGGAATCCTGCGGAAAGTGTACGCCTTGCCGTATTGGTGCAGTGCGAGGAGAAGAAGTGATTGCAAAGATTCGGGCTGGTGAAAATGTCGAAGAAAACTGGCATCTTGCTTTAGATCTTTGTGACCTAATGGAGGCAGGAAGCCTGTGCGCTATGGGCGGTATGACCCCTTTTCCTGTGAAAAGTGCGATGGAATTTTTTCCTGAAGATTTTACAGATGACCCTAAAATCCTTGCAAGTGAACCCAAAGGCTTTTCAGATAAAAATATGCCCTGCGCTCCGAAGGAGACGATGTAATGACGGCTAAAAATTTAACAGAAGACCGCCGCCTTATTACGGAACGTGATTTCGGAACGCCTGCGGCAAAATCTGATGTACAGATCACTTTAAAAATTGATGGGGAAGAAATTTCTGTCCCAGAAGGCACATCTATTATGCGTGCAGCGGCTCTTTTGGTGGAAGAGGGTAAATTAAAACAGGAAATTCCTGCGCTTTGCGCTACGGACTGTGTGAAATCTTTTGGTTCTTGCCGCCTGTGCCTTGTGGAAATAGAAGGCGGACGGGGAACGCCTGCTTCCTGTACCACGTCCGCAGGGGACGGCATGAAAGTCACCACCCAGTCGGACAGATTAGGGCAGCTTAGGCGGGGGATCATGGATCTTTATATGTCCGATCACCCAGAGCCATCTGAATTTGCAGACGGTAAAAGCCCGATACATGATATGGCAAAATTGATCGGCATTAAAAAAAGTAGGTACGGCTATAATGGTCATAATCATATTGGCTCGGTGATTGATGAGAGTAATCCATATTTCTCTTTTGACCCGTCTAAATGTATTTTATGTTCCCGCTGCGTACGCGCCTGTGAAGAAATACAGGGAACTTTTGCGCTAACCGTCGAAGGGCGAGGGTTTGACAGCAAAATTGTTGCAGGAACGGATCAAGGGTTTTTAGCCTCCGACTGCGTATCGTGCGGTGCATGCGTCACCGCCTGTCCGACCGATAGTTTGATTGAAAAAAATATCACTTTAAAAGGTAAGCCAGATCATAGCCTACTTACCACCTGCGCTTATTGTGGTGTGGGCTGTAGTTTTAAGGCGGAAATGAAGAATGATGAAGTGATCCGAATGACCCCTTGGAAAGACGGACAGGCAAATCATGGTCATTCCTGCGTTAAGGGGCGTTTTGCATGGGAATATGCCAATCATAAAGACCGCATTACAAAACCGATGATCCGCAAGAGTTATACAGAGGCTTGGCGGGAGGTTTCTTGGAATGAGGCGATCCGCTTTGCAGCAGATAGAATGACGGCTGTACAGAAAAAATATGGGCGCACTTCTATTGGCGGCATTACATCATCAAGATGCACCAATGAAGAGGTTTTTGTGGTTCAAAAACTTATTCGGGCTGCCTTTCAAAATAATAATGTGGATACTTGTGCAAGGGTTTGCCATTCTCCGACAGGATATGGTCTTAATGTGGCATACGGCACGTCGGCAGGGACGCAGACTTTTGATTCCGTAATGCAGGCAGACGCTATTCTTGTCATTGGCTGCAACCCGACGGACGCTCATCCTGTTTTTGGCTCGCTAATGAAAAAACGTCTGCGGGAAGGGGCAAATTTAATTGTTCTTGATCCCAGAGAAATCGATCTTGTTAAATCAGCTCATATCAAAGCGGATTATCATCTTGCTTTAAAACCTGGAACGAACGTTGCGATGATTAATGCTTTCGCCCATGTCATTATTAATGAAGGATTGGAAGATGAAAAATATATCGCAGATTATGTGGATTTAGAAGCCTATGAAAAATGGAAAGACTTTATATCCGAAGATGTTAATTCTGCCCAAAGCATGTCTGAATTTACAGGCGTTCCTGCCGAAGATATTCGCTCGGCGGCTCGGCTTTATGCAAAAGCCCCGAGCGGCGCAATATTTTACGGTCTTGGGGTCACCGAACATTCACAAGGGTCAACCATGGTTCTGGGAATGGCAAATCTTGCGATGCTTACGGGAAATATTGGGCGTATGGGCGTGGGGGTGAACCCTCTTCGGGGGCAAAATAATGTGCAGGGGTCTTGTGACATGGGATCATTCCCTCATGAATTTCCCGGATACCGCTCTGTGACAGATAATGCAGTGCGCCAAACCTTTGAGCAAGATTGGGGGGTAAGCCTTGATGGAGAGGTTGGATACCGCATTACAAATATGCTGGATAAAGCCGTATCAGGAGATTTTAAAGGCCTGTATATTCAAGGTGAAGATATCGCCCAGTCTGACCCGAACACCAAACATGTGGAGGCGGCCCTTAAAAACCTTGAATGTCTTATAATCCAAGATTTATTTCTGAATGAAACCGCTCGCTTTGCTCATGTTTTTCTGCCCGGAACATCATTTTTAGAAAAGGACGGCACCTTTACCAATGCAGAACGGCGCATTAACCGCGTTCGCCCTGCGTTCCCTGCTAAAACAGGCATGGACGAATGGGAAATTACTTGCCGCCTATCACGGGCGATGGGCTATGAAATATTTTATAATCATTCTTCCGAAATTATGGATGAAATTGCCCGCCTTACTCCGACTTTCAGCAATGTAAGCTTTACCCATTTAGATGAAAAAGGATCATTACAATGGCCCTGTAATGACGCTGCGCCCGAGGGGACTGAAATTATGCATGTGGGCGGATTTGTTCGGGGAAAGGGGAATTTCGAAATTACACGCTACGTTCCAACAACAGAGCGCACAACACGCAAGTTCCCTCTTATTCTAACAACAGGGCGGATTTTATCCCAGTATAATGTGGGGGCGCAGACACGGCGGACAGAAAATAATATTTGGCATGACCAAGATATTTTAGAAATCCACGCCCATGATGCAGATGAAAGAGGCATTAGGGACGCAGATATGGTGATGATTAAGTCCCGTATGGGCAACACCGTACTGGCGGCTAAAGTCTCATCCCGAATGCAGCCTGGTGTGATCTATACAACATTTCATATGCCCCAGTCGGGGGCGAATGTGATTACCACGGATAATGCTGATTGGGCAACAGACTGCCCAGAATATAAAGTAACCGCCGTTCAGGTCAGCCTTTCTAATCATCTGTCAGACTGGCAAGAAGAATATGATAAATTCACCCCTAAAACCCGAATTATTGCGGAATAATAGAAATAAAAATTTAAAATCTTGATTTAACTGAATAAGCCGTTCATCTTCTGTTTAGCTTCACCTGCTACAAAGAAGCTTAGTTATTTATGATTTAGTTATTTATGATTTAGTTATTTAGGAAAGATAAAATGAAACTATTTAAATTCATATCACTCAGTCTTATTTTTTTAGGAATTGCAGCTTGTGGCCCGCAATATAAAACTGTTTATGATATGACCCCTCCTGATGATCAAGAAGGGCGCATGTGTCTGAACCAATGTATGGAAAGCAAAACATATTGCGAGCAAACCGAGCATCAAGGCAGATTAGAAGAAAAGAAAGTTTGCTTAGCAGAGGCTAAAATTAAAGCCGATATTGATTATGATTCTTATTTCCAGACTCAGAAAAAAAAGGGCTTAGAGGTTGAAAAAACCTATGGTGATTTTTACCACCCTAGCCGCTGCGGTAGAACAGATCATCTTTATTCTCCCCGGTGTGAAAGCAATTACCGTCAATGCTTTTCAAATTGCGGCGGCATTGTCAGAGAACGTGTGGTTTGTGTATCGGGCTGCGATCAAGGAAATTAAAGATATTTTTCAATATCACGTGCGATCTTTTCTGGTTTCATCATCGGGGCGTAGCGCGTGATTACTTTTCCTTCTTTACTGATTAAGAATTTCGTAAAGTTCCATTTAATTTTCTCACTGCCCAGCACCCCTCTAGCTTCTTTTTTAAGATATTTGAATAAAGGGGCGGCATTTTTTCCATTAACATCAGTCTTTTTCATAATAGGAAAAGTAACGCCAAAATTAACTTGGCAAAAGCTTTCAATCTCTTCTTGAGTGCCTGAATCTTGCGCTGCAAATTGATTGCAAGGAAAACCAAGAATGACGAATCCTTGGTCTTTATATTTTTGATAAAGCTCTTCAAGTCCCGAAAACTGAGGCGTAAATCCGCAATCACTCGCTGTATTGACGATAAGGATAAGCTGACCTTCATAAGGCTTAAGGCTTGTCTTAGAGCCGTCTTTTGCCGAAAGAGGGAGGGCGTAAATATCATTCATAATCTTGCTCCTAAAGTCTAAATATCATAATTTTGTTGTAAGTTTTTTTATATCAGGTCTTGCCCGCTCACTAGGGTTTTCCCCCCCCCCGTGCCAATATAGATAAATCCTGCAACGCGCTCTATTTTATCAAGCCCTATAGCGGACAGTATTTGCCGATCATAGGCGTACCATTCTGTAAGCCACTGCGCCGCATAATCCATAGTATTTGCTGCAATAAGAATATTTTGGCACACCGCTCCAGCGGTTAAAATCTGTTCCCATTCAGGTGTTTTATCATTCAAAGGATCTGCCCTTGAGATCACAGCAATAATAACGGGCGCACGCATAAAGCGGTTCTGTTCAAATAACAAACATGCATCAGAAGCATCAGGCGTGTTTTTAAAGAACTGGGATTTAAGCACCCTGCCCATTTTTATCCTTGCCTCCCCCTCGATAATAATAAAACGCCATGGAACTTGTTTTTTATGATCAGGAACCCGTGATGCAATAGTGAGTATTTGATTAAGTTGGTCTGGACTAGGCCCCGGATTTATAAAATCCTTAACAGTCAAGGAGCGGCGCTTTAATAAAAGCTCTAACATGGATTTTGAGGGGCAGCTTGCATTAATTTTTTCTCTAAAATTTAGAGAAGATATTTTTGATAATGTCATTAATATTTCTCATTTCCTTTAAAATATGACGCATTTTCTCATAATGTTCAATTTAATTTCACGATTAATTTTTCTTGACCTTGGTTAATAATGCATTAAAGTGCATGGTTAACGTTAGGGTTTGGTAATGAATTATCAAAATTTGAAAGAGTAAAATGAAAAATAAATTATTTAAATCAATATGGTTAACGGTCGGTGCAAATCTTGTTATGGCAGGCTCCCCATTTGTTTTTGCTGCTGATTCGACCACAGCTAAAAACCCTATATTTCATGTAGAAAAAATTTTGCAAGCCGTCATTGCTGGAAAAAGCCGCTCCTCCAAAAATGCTTTAAGAGATAAATACCGCCATCCAGCACAGACCTTAAGTTTTTTCGGTCTTAAGAATAACATGACAGTTGTTGAATTATGGCCTGGAAGAGGATGGTACACAGAAATCCTTGCACCCTACTTAAAAGATAAAGGGCACTATATTGCCGCAGGTTTTGAGATTAAAAAAAACCCTTTGGGCGTTAAGAAAGCTCCTTCAAAATATCGGCAAAAGCTCGCATCACAGCCTGAATTTTATGCCAATGTTAAAATTACCGAGCTGGGCGCTCATAAACAGGAAATGGGCAAAGATGGAACTGCTGACATGGTTTTAAGCTTTCGCAACCTTCATAATTGGATGGGTTCTGGTTATGAGGATAAGGTTTTTGATGCCGCCTTTAAAGCTCTTAAGGTGGGGGGGGTTTTTGGCATTACCGAACATAAAGCTCGCCCAAATCAGCCGGTCGATAACCGTGCGAAATCAGGATATGTGGATTTAGATTTAGTCATTAAAATGGCAGAAAAAGCAGGCTTTAAACTTGCTGCACAGAGCGATATTAATAAAAATAAATTAGATACAAAAAATCATCCAAAAGGCGTGTGGAGCTTGCCTCCTACTTTAGCGGGAAAAATGAAAGACCGCGCTAAATACCTTGCTATTGGAGAGAGCGACCGAATGACACTAAAATTTATTAAGCCTCTTAAACTAAATTAAGGCGCATTCATAAATTCTCTAAGTATGAGTAAAATAGTACTGTAATTTTAATGATAAAGCTTATGCCCCATTTAAAATTACAATAGCCGCAGGTTATTTTAATCTGCATCCTATTACTTGGTCTATTGATTTTAAATCAGAATATACCAAGGTCACCATACTCATTAAGAGTAATTAATATGAAAAAGATTTTAATACCAGCAGTCTGTACTATTGCATTTTTAACAATGGGCTTTATGTCTTTTAAAAAAGAAAAGAAACCCTCTCCCCATAAACTATCAATAGAAGAGCACCAAATCATTAAAGATCAACTGCTTTCTATCCTAGAGCTTTCACAAAGCACCGATGTAAGTTCAACTAAAATGATAATTAAAGATAGCCCTCTACCTTCTTCAAATGATGTTTTTACAGCGTTTGGGGAAGAATATTGGCAAGATACCGCTTGGTGGAAACCTCCTGTGTGGGATCCTACAGAACGTACACCCCTTGACGAAGCTCTAAATAATTATTTTAAAAGACAAGCATTAGATAAAGAATATCTGGATTTCAATTTTGAAGAATGTTTCGAATGTCATGATGGCACTGGAGCGGTTGGTGATTTTGTCCTAAACTCTGAACCTTACCCCAAGAACACTACCAAACTTGTGACTGAATAAAAGTCTTTCTCATTGAGTTTTTTTACCACAAAGAATATTTAAATAAATATATTTCATATGATCATCTATCTGATATATTAGATAGATGATCCATATAACATCCTTGGTCTGTTTAAATGATGATGAAATCATCGAAACTTTTATTCGCAGTTCTGGCAAAGGAGGCCAGCGCGTTAATAAAGTCGAAACAGCTGTCCAGATTCGCTTTAATGCAAAAATATCCCCTGCTATAAAACCTGATGTTTTCGAGCGACTTCGCCGTATTGCTGGCAGCCGCATGACCGGTGAGGGCGTTATTATCATTACCGCTGAAAAATACCGAAGCCAAATGAGAAATAGAGAAGAAGCTACGCAGCGCCTTAAAAGCTTAATCCAAAAGGCTTTAGTGGTGCAGCCCATTCGCCGTGCAACGAAGCCTAGCAAGAACGCAAAGAAAAAACGTATGGATTCTAAAACAATACGGGGGACGCTTAAAAAATTACGCTCTTCTAAAGATTATGATTAAACACCGATGGTTTATTGCCCAGTAGTTTATGTTCAGTGGCTTATAATAACCCCTATCATTTTAATTTTGCGATTAAAGGCTGCTTAATTGAGATGAAAATCATTTCACCCTATAGCATATATCCTGTGCTTCTATTATATTGAAAAATGGAAGATATCATATTTTAACATGATATATAAGGTTATGACATCAGAACAGATTTATAAGTTCGAGCATAGCTTAGGGTAGTTACCATGACAAATATTACGTCATATAGTTTAGAAATAAATATAGAGAATAATATTTTTTACTCCGTTAAAGAAACTGACCAAAAAGGTTGTTTTTGGGTGAGTTGTTCTTGTTTTTCACTTAAAAAATCTTTTACCGAGGAGTTAATATAATGAGATATTTCATTACAATTATGATTGTTCTTTTTATTACAGGCGGCATTACAGCGGCGCTTTTAATGACAAAGACAAAAACAGAAAAAAGAACGCCTGCCATTAAAGCACGCAGCGTACGGGTTATTACTGCCGAATTATCAAATGTGGTGCTAAAAATTAATTCCCAAGGAACTGTAAAAGCAAAACAAGCGATCAGTTTAATACCGCAAGTCTCGGGTGAGATTATTTATGTATCAGATAGATTTACCGCTGGTGGGAAATTTAAAAAAGGCGAGGTGATTTTAAAGCTAGATCCCCGTGATTATAAATTTGAAATTATTACCTCACAGGCTCTTGTAAATGAAGCGGTGCAGAATCTTACTCGTGAAAAAGAAGAATCTTCTCTAGCGAAACAAGAATGGGACAGCCTTGGAGAAGGAAAAGCAAGTGCGCTCACCTTACGCCTTCCACAGCTTGAAGCGGCACAGGCAAGATTAGATTCTGCGAATGCAAATTTAAATAAAGCAAAGCTTCGTTTAGAACGATCCATTATTAAAGCACCATTTGCGGGCATTATTTCACAAAAAAATGTGGATTTCGGTCAATATATTAATAGTGGCACGCGCGTTGCAACTTATCATTCAACAGATGTATTGGAAATTCGGCTTCCTCTTTCAAGCCGTGATTTAAAGAAATTTGATTTAAAAGCTCTTCGCAGTGGCTCATCAGATATTGATGTAACCTTTAGCTCTGCCGAGGGTTCACAATCTATGACATGGAACGCTAAAATCATTCGCACAGAAGGTCTTATTGATCCTGCAAGCCGTATTTTATACGTGGTTTCTGAAATAAAAGGATCAGAACTAAAATCGGTGAAAAGCCAAGAGCACATTAATATTGGACAATTTGTATCGGCGGTGGTTGAAGGCAAGCATCTTGACCAAAAATTCAAACTTCCCCGTGAAGCTCTTCGTCAGAATAATATCATTCTTATTGTTGATAAAGATAATAAAATTCGCACAAAAAGGGTGCAGGTTCTTGAAAGCAGACGAGATTATATTATTGTAGGAGAAGGTCTTAAAGAAGGCGATATTATTTGCCTTTCCCAAATTGGCGTGGGATCAGACGGTCTGCTTGTAAAGCCTGAAAGAGTTAAATCAAAATATGCGCATTCTGGTACTTCTTCGGTCAAGGAGGCAGCTCATGAATAAACTTATCGCATGGACTGTTAACAATTCGGTTGCCGTGAATTTAATGATGCTGGTTTTTGTTATGGGCGGCATTATCGGCTATTCAAATATTGCAAAACAAACCAATCCTCCTATCGCCGCACAATCTATAGATATTCGGGTTTCTTACCTAGGAGCTGCGCCTGTTGAAGTAGAAGAACGCCTGACTATTCCCATGGAAGAAGCTCTCGCAGATCTTTCTGGTTTAAAGAGAATATTCAGCTATTCAGGAGAAGGTTTCTCTAGCGTTACGGTTCAAATTTTGGACGGACATAGCCTAGAGACGGCTCTGAACGAAGTAAAGGCGCGCATCGGAGCGATTAATAATTTCCCAAGGCATATAGAGCCACCGATTATTAAACAGTCCGAACGCAGACAAGAAGTTATCGCTGTGGGCATAGCGGGCAGCATGTCAGAGGCAGCAATGAAAGAATTTGCTCGCCGCGTGCGAGGTGATCTTACCCGAATTGAGGGGGTGAGCCAAGTCACGACGCAAGGGACACGCCCTTATGAAATTTCAATCGAAGTATCGGAAGAAACGCTGCTTAAATACCATTTAACATTTGATCAAATTGCCCGTGCTATTCGTAAAACCTCGGTGAATATGCCCGCAGGTTATGTGGATAATGCAGCGGGTAAAATTCAAATTATGACAAGGGGGCAGGCCTATAAAGCAGAAGATTTTAATAATATCGTCATCTTAAAAAATCAAGATGGCACAAAGGTGCTTTTAAAAGATATTGCCTCCGTCATAGATGGCTTTACTGAGAATCAATTTTTATCCCATTTAAACGGTAAAGATGCCGTTTTCTTAAAAGTATTCGCAGGTGAAAAACCAAATGTTGTGACCATTAGTAACGCTGTTATTGAATATGTAAAAAAATCACAAGCCGGCCTTCCAGAAGGCGCAGAAATGATCATTGATTATGATAATGCTGCTGAATTTAAAAGCCGTATAACGATGTTGATGAACAACGGGATTTCTGGTCTTGCTCTGGTCTTTATTGGTTTGATGCTCTTTTTAACGCCCCGCCTTGCTTTTTGGGTGACGATGGGGATTGTTATCTCTTTCCTTGGGACGTTTTTTATTCTGCCCTATACAACCGTTGGTCTCACCATGATTTCCATGTTTGCCTTTATCCTTATTTTAGGGATTGTGGTTGATGATGCGATTATTGTCGGGGAAAATATTTACAGGGAAAACCAGCGTGGCATTTTTGGCAAAGAGGCAGCGATTGCGGGGGCAAGTAAAGTTGTAAAGCCTGTGATTTTCTCTGCCTTAACAACGATGATTTTCTTTGCACCAATGTATTTCGTTCCGGGGGAGACACGCCAATTCACCTATATTGTTCCTGTTATTGTGGTGCTTACTCTTATTTTCTCCTTAATTGAATCGCTCATGATGCTGCCATCACATTTAAGAGGCGGCGGGGCAAAGAAAACCTCAAATAAATTCATTCGGGTTATTATGAAACCGATTAATATTGCTAGAAGAAAAGCAGATGCTTTCTTAAAGCATGTAATTCATAATTATTATGTTCCCACCCTTGATAAGGCTCTTAAAAATAAGTTTCTAACCTTTAGTATATTCACCGGCATGTTTGTCATTGTTGTCGGCGGCATTCAGGGCGGCGGTTATGTGGGATCTGCGTTTCAGCCTAAAATTCCGCAAGATTTAATTCGGGCATCTTTCACTTTTCCAAATGGCACGCCCTATGCCACCTTAAAAAAAGCCGCCCTTGCCCTTGAAAAATCAGGCAATGCAGTCGTAGCAGAGATTGAAAAAGAATATCCAGATGCAAAAATAATTAAAAACGTACAGGCTTTTGCGAATAGAGGGTCGGCGAGTGCTTATATCCTTCTTTATCCTGCTGAAAGCCGGCATGTGGATACAGACGCGGTTACAAAAAGATGGCGTGAACTTGCACCCACTTTTCCCGATGCAAAGAACATTGAATTTGATAGCAGTTTTAACAGCTCGTCACAGGGAATGCGGGTGCGGCTTACCTCTTCTAATTCGGCGCAGTTAGAGGCGGCGGGAAAAGATTTAAAAGAATATCTTGCCACCTATAGCGCCGTTTATTACGTTACCGATACGGCGGATTCAGCCCAGTCAGAAGCCGTGCTTTCCATATTCGATACAGCTCAAAACATGAAGGTCTCCTTAAGTGATTTAGGAACGCAGGTCAGGCAAGCTTTTTACGGTGAAGAAGTTCAAAAAATCGCACGGGGCGTTGATGATGTAAAGGTAAGGCTGCGGATGCCCCGCACAGACCGCGAAACATTTGATAGTTTAAACGCCATGCGGATTAGATCCGCTGATGGCATGGCGGTTCCCTTTAATACCGTTGGAAAAGTCGATTATAAAACAGCCTACACAGGCATTAGGCGCATTGATCGTTCCAGATCACTAACCATTTTAGCCTCTATTGAAGAAAGCAAAATTGCCCAAAAGAAAGAGATAGAAGAAGAGCTTGCAAAAGAATTCTTCCCAAAGCTTAAACAGAAATATCCTGATATTAGTTTTGGTTTTTCTGGCGGCTCTACGGGCGAGCAAGAATTTATGGATAGTATGATGAGCGGTCTGGCAAAAGGTCTTGTTGTCATTTACATTCTTTTTGCCATCGCCTTTAAATCTTATTTCAAACCGTTCATTATTTTCACCGCTCTGCCTTTTGGTTATATGGGCGCTGTTTTAGGGCATTTATTTTTTGGTATGGATATTTCGATTTATTCTATCATGGGAATTCTTGCTGCTTTTGGCGTGGTGATTAATGATAATTTGGTCTTGATGGATTATATTGGGCGGCTACGGCGGCAAGGCTATAATACAATTAAAGCCGTTGAAACAGCGGCAGAGGAACGCTTCCGTGCGATTTTCCTGACCAGCTTCACAACATTTATTGGTCTTATTCCCTTGATGCTAGAGACCTCTGTTCAGGCGCAGTTCCTTATTCCAACGGTGATTGCGCTGGCTTTCGGCGTGCTATTTGCGACTGTTATCACATTATTCCTTGTGCCGATGCTCTATATTAGTTTCTCCAATGCTCGCAAACATATTTATAGATGGATTGGAAAAACTGTGCCGACTTATGATGCTTCTATAACGGCGGAATAAATATATTAACATTTTCTCTATTAAGCCAGCCGTCTTATGCGGCGGGCTTTTTAGATAATATAGGTTTTAATCTTGGGTTTATTTTAGGGACAATAAGGTTTTTATCATTTGACCCTGCATAGACTCGCATCATAAAGCTGCGCCATATAACCGCAGGATAGCCGCCGCCCGTAATGCCTTTTAGGGGCTTTCCTGCGTCATTTCCAACCCAAACTCCGCCCAAAAGCCCATTACCGTATCCAATAAAAACGGCATCTTTATTTTCCTGTGTCGTTCCTGTTTTCGCGCTAACAGGATAGGGCATTTTTGCGGTGTGGGCTGTGCCAGAACGTGTAACATAGCGCAGCATTCTGTCCATTTTCTGGGCAGTTTTGCTTCCTAAAACTCTTGTATCATAATCAGGTCTATGGCGGTATAAAACCTGTCCTTGATTATTTTGAATTTCAACAATTCCATAAGGCTTAACTTTCAGCCCGCCATTTGCAACAGCACCATAAGCTGCGGTTAATTCATGAAGATAGGTTTCTGACGTTCCAAGAGCTAAACTAGGATGAGGCCCAACAGGCGTGGTAATGCCAAGACGTTTTGCCATGGATATAACGTTACGCCTATTCACTCTTTCTGATAATTTAACCGCTACTGTATTTAAAGATTGCGCAAAAGCGTCTAAAAGCGTCACCTCGCCAGAAAAAAGCCCATTATAATTACGGGGTGACCAATTTTCTATCGTGACTTTACTATCCCGCATGACATCTTCTGGATTAAATCCATTTTCCATTGCGGTAAGATAAATAAAGAGTTTAAAAGCAGACCCTGATTGCCTTTTCGCATGAGCCGCACGGTTAAATTTGCTTTTAGCATAATCAAGCCCGCCAATCATTGCCCGAACAGCGCCATCATAATCCAGCGCGATAAGAGCGCCCTGAATATCTCTTCTATCCGCATCGCCCGTACCATTCAAAATTTGGTTAACCGCAAGATCAGCCATATCCTGCATTTTTGCTTCAAGCGTTGTATAGATAATAATAGGTTCTTGCTGCTCTCCAATAAGCTCTGGTAATTGCTCTTTTATCCAATCCGTAAAATAATAAAGCGACCCACTGCCTGTTTTATCCCGAATGACAAGATTTTTCTTTTTTGCCGTCTCTGCTTCTTTAGATGTTAAAAACTCGGCGGCAACCATGTTACTTAGAACGGTTTGCGTGCGTCCATAAGCTCTTTCAATATCCCGCAGAGGGGAATAATGAGCAGGGCTTTTTAGCATTCCTGCAATCATTGCAGCTTCTGTTAAATTAAGCGTGCGGGCGGAATGACCAAAACAAATTTGCGCCGCCGCATCAATGCCATAAGCTCCGCTTCCAAAATAGATTTTATTTAAATAAAGCGTTAAAATTTCTTTCTTCTCATACCGTCTTTCGAGCCAAAAAGAGAATAATAACTCTTGGATTTTTCTTTTCAGCGTCCGTTCTGAGCTTAGAAATACATTTTTAGCGAGTTGTTGGCTGATCGTGCTGCCGCCCTCGAGCATTCTTGCTTGGGACAGATTTTGCATTACCGCACGGGCAATTCCCCTAATATCAATGCCCCCATGGCTAAAAAACCTTCTATCCTCGGTTGCAATAACGGCATTAATAAGATTCTTTGGAATTTCTTCATAGTCAAGCCATTCACCATGAACATCACCATAAGTGGCGAGGAGCTTTCCATTTCGTCCCATAATTATGACTGTATCTCGAGTTTCTAACGCATGAATTTTATTCACGGACGGCATGTCATAAGA
>JADGEY010000028.1:19335-21615 GCA_016744185.1 Emcibacteraceae bacterium
GAATCATTAAAATAACAAACCATAAAAAAATCACAAAAGACCAATAGAAAAAACGTCCAAAAACAGACCTCTTTTGAGGTTTTAGAGAAGAATGTCTCTTTGCTTTCGCTTTCGTTGTCTTTGTAATTTTTCTTTTAGAAGGCATATTTTATTCTATAATTGGAAATACGAACCATTTGGCTATTAGATGCAAGAGTGGATTTTAGCATATTAAAACTAAAATCCACTCTCCTAAATTAATTTTAAAATGCGCTCTGCATTATTTTAGCAAGGCGAACGGTAAAAGCCGTAACATCTTCGGGCAGCTCTCCTTCTAAAATCTTTGCCTGATCAAGAAGAAGCAGTGATGCATCTTTTAGAGCCTCGACAGAGCCTTCTTTAACAGCCGATTTTGCCAGAGCTTTAATCAGAGCATTATCAGGATTAATCTCTAAAATTCGTGAAGAATTTTGAGCTTCTTCCATTTTATGCATTTTTAAAATGCGCTCCATATGCATATCCATATCACCGTCATCGGCAACAAGGCACACCGCGCTTGTTGTAAGGCGTTTGGACAGGCGGGCATCTTTAATCTCCGTGCCAAGATTAACTTTTAAAATGTTAAGTAAAGCATCGATTTCAGGGCTATTATCTTCTTTCTTATCTTTATCATCTTCCGCCTCATCAAGGTCGGCAGAGCCGCGCGTGACAGATTGAAGAATTTTATCATCATATTGGTTAACCATCTGAAGCCAGAAATCATCTACAGGGTCGGTGAGAAACAGTACCTCAATGCCTTTAGATTTAAAGCCTTCAAGCTGGGGAGAGCGTTTAACTTTTTCAGCATTTTCCCCTGTAATATAATAAATATGTTTTCCGTCCTTTTTCATACGAGAAATATATTCATCAAAGCTCACAAGCCCTTTATCCAGTGTAGATTCAAACCGGGCAAGCTTTAAAATTTCATCTCTTCTGGTAAAATCCTCATAGATGCCTTCTTTAAGAACTGCGCCAAACGTCCCCCAGAATTTATTATAAGCCTCGGCATCTTTTTTGGCGAGCTTAGAAAATTCAGAAAGCAGACGGTTGGTCACCGCTTTTTTCATATTATTCATAACAGCATTATTTTGCAGCATTTCACGAGAAATATTGAGCGGTAAATCTTCACTATCAACCACGCCCCGCATAAAGCGTAAATAGCCTGGCAGCAAATCTTCGCAGTCATCTGTAATGAAAACACGCTTTACATAAAGCTTAACTTTCGGCCGCCTTGCAGGATCGAATAAATCAACGGGAGCATCAGACGGGACATACATTAAGACAGAATATTCTGTCATGCCTTCCGCCTTATAATGAATGGTCTGGGCCGGCTCATCAATGGCTTGCCCGACAGAGCGGTAAAATTCATTATATTGATCTGCGGTAATATCAGATTTTTGCCTTGCCCAAATGGCTGTGCCATCATTAATTTTTTCAGCTTCTTGAACGGTATCATCGCCTTCTTTTGGCTCGGCAGGAACAAAAAGCATGATCGGCAGGGTAATATGATCCGAATAAGTTTTAATAATGCGGCGCAGAGTATGATCGAGCAAAAATTCAGCCGCTTCTTTCTTTAAAGTCAGCGTAATAGACGTTCCGCGCGGAGCCGTTTTTTCTTCGGCAATCGTAAATTCACCAATGCCGTCCGATACCCATGCGTAGGCTTGCGCCTCGCCTGCTTTTTTAGAAATAACAGAAACTTTATCTGCCACCATAAAGACGGAATAAAAGCCAACGCCAAACTGACCAATCAGATTAGTATCGCCAGAATCTTCGCCCAGATCTTCCATAAATTTAGACGTGCCTGAACGGGCAATCGTGCCGAGGTTCGAGATTAAATCTTCTTTATTCATACCAATACCATTATCGCTAATGGTTAATGTACCCGCTTTATCATCTACGGTGATCTCAATTTTATAATCGCCGCCTTCTTTTAAAAGATCGGCGTTCATCTGACCTTCATAGCGCAGCTTATCACAAGCATCTGACGCATTAGAAATCAGTTCCCGCAGGAAAATCTCTTTATCCGAATAGACAGAATGAACCATCATGTGAAGAAGTTTAGAGACTTCTGCTTCAAATCCAAATTTTTCTGCTTTAACTTTTTTGACTTTAACTTTTTCTGTAACTTTTTCTGTAACTTTTTCTGTAACTTTTTCTGTAACTTTTTCTGTTTTCGAGCTCATTTTCGTCCTCAATCTCTTTATTTACATATGTTAAGGAATATGGGAAAGATGGCGGTCATTTCAAGAGCTATAATAG
>JADGEY010000290.1 GCA_016744185.1 Emcibacteraceae bacterium
ACTGTACAGTGTACAGTGTACACTGTACGGCGTATAGATTGACATACATACATAGGTACTCTTGAATGTAATTAACATATAGAGGAAGTTTATATATATATTCAAAACAATCGGCAAAAAAAACGTAATAATCAATGTATTGATGTATTTTGCAGATTCTCAGATTGTCGTAGTACGCATTAGTGTTTATTAGAAAACTATTACAATCATATGTTCAAAATATGATGATGATGATGATGATGGTGGTGATGATGATGATGATGGTGGTGATGATAATGATGGTGGTGTTGGTGATGATGGTGGTGGTGGTGTTGATGATGATGATGATGATGATGATGATGATGATGATGAAGATGACGATGGCGTTGATGATGATGGTGCTGATTATTATGATGATGGTGATGATGATGGTAGTGATGATGATGATGATGATGGTGTTGGTGATGATGATGATGGTGGTGGTGGTGATGATGATGATGGTGGTGATGATGATGATGATGATGATGATGATGATAGCGATGCATATTTGTTATAAATTAACATTTACATATAATCATACACATGGTTGCTATACTTGTATTAGGACTATACCTGTAGATAGGGTGATATATAAATCAATGTTAGCAAATAGAAATTGATATAAAAAAACATATTCTACAAAATCCATTGAATCAATATATAATATAAAAAGCATCGAAAAATAGATATATGTTAACACATGTATACATATACATATATATGTATACATATGTATATGTG
>JADGEY010000291.1 GCA_016744185.1 Emcibacteraceae bacterium
CAAATGCCGGGCGCAAAGCAATCTCCGATCTACTCCCAGCTTGCAAGGTTTATATATCTGTATATATACCTGATCAATGAATTAATATACTGTCTAGAGTAGCTCTGTTATAATCCGTTTAATTTGCTTTTTGCAGTTTTTGTAGAATTTTAAATCTTAGAAATCTTTGGCGATAATGAGAATTAGAATATATTAAATAATCACAATTGAAAATCTAGTGCTGTACATGAATTGTAGTTTAGTTGTTTCAATAAGCAACTACTTTTGTATAACGACCACTTACACAATCTGACCACTAGCAACTCTTTTATTTGCCTGGTAATAACATTCACACTCAAACAAAGCAACCTTACTCCTCACCTTTCTCCTCACCTTGACCCACTAATGACACACACACACACACACACACACGCACATACACACACACACACACACACACACACACACACACACTCACACACAACACACACACAATATACCCTAATTTCATTACCTCCATTACCTAATGCCCATCCTCCTCTTCCCTCCCGTAGTCTGTAGCCCAGAGCGCAGACAACGAACAGACCCGCGTGAGGATGATGTCCGCTGGCCAGTTCACAACGGAAGCCTACCAGGATCTCTTGGAACACGTGAACCTAATTGTGCAACGACCGGCTACTAGTAAACACAAGCTGGTTGTGCTCAGCCAACAAGTGGCACAAGGAGTCACCAAGATTGTTCAGGCCGCCGAAACTATCAAAGGTATGCGGTGGGCGGCGCTC
>JADGEY010000292.1 GCA_016744185.1 Emcibacteraceae bacterium
GAATAAATACAGATCAAGGCAGAAATATTCAGGCGGAAATGGTGAAAGAAATAAGTGCATAATTTAGGATTGAGAAAACCAGGAAGAGCCCATATCATCCAGAGGGAAATGGACAGTGTGAACGTATGAATCGGTCATTGATGAACCTGTTAAGAGTTTTAGGGAAGGAGGACAAGAGTAAATGGCCGTCGCATTTATCTAAAGTAATACATGCATACAATTGCACGCCGCATTAATCAACAGGGTATTCACTATTCTTTATGATGTTTGGAAAGGAAGAGTAAGTATTCTTTAAGATGTTTGTAAGTTAGGTGTGGACAGGACATTTTAGAGGAAGGCTGCGAGGTAAAGATTAAAAATAGGGTGTTGGGGCGAAGGAAGTTATCTAATATATGGGGGGATAATAGTAGGAAGATTGTAAGCCGGGTAAAGGGGACGTCAGCATATAAATTAAGAAGGGGAGACGAGGAGAGGGTAGAAAATATAGGGAATCTAAAGAGGGTAACATGGAAGGAGAAGGGGTAATTGAATATGGGGACATATTTTAGTTGTAGGAGGGGTGGATGTTATATTGCTAATCGAACCCAAGCTACTGTCCGGTGATCAAATAAATCGTATAAAAGCCTATTCGTGCCTAATTGCCTAATTGTGCTACACCACATACATATGTATATACAAACACATACACACACACGCACACACACACACACACACACACACACACACACACACACACACACACACACACACACACACACACA
>JADGEY010000293.1 GCA_016744185.1 Emcibacteraceae bacterium
CAATATACACTGTATACTGTACAAAGTGCATTTATTGTTAGATTCGTCACTACGTGACAATATGAACAACACTGTACTGTTGCTACTTATTATGAATACATTATATAATAATATTAATGATAATGGTGGTGTTGATGATGATGATGATGATGATGATGGGGATGTACTATGGTGTTGATGATGGTGATGATGATGATGATGATGATGATGGGGATGGTGATGGTGATGGGGATGGTGATGATGCACCATGGTGGTTGTGGTAGTGGTGGTGGTGGTGGTGATGATTGTGATCTTGATGATGGTGGTGGTGGTGATGAAGATGATGGATGATGATGATGATGTGGATGCACTATGGTGTTGATGATGATGATGATGATGATGTAGATAGTGATGATAATGATGATGATGATGATGAAGATGTACCATGGTGTTGATGATGCCCCACGGTGGTTATGATGGTGGTAGTTGTGGTTGTTGTTGTTGTTGTGGTGGTGATGATGGTGATGATGGCGATGGCTGTGGTTGTTGTATTTGTGGTGATGATGGTGATGGTTGTGGTTGTTGTGGTGGTGGTTGTAGTGTTGGTGATATCGGTGTTGTTGGTGGTGATGATGATAGCGGTGGGATGATGATGGGGAGAAAATAGATTAAAAAGATTTGATAATTCTTTAAAGATTTTGTAAAGAATTAAAAAAACAAAATCAACATACATTTGTAATATTAAAAAACCTTACACACACACACACATACATA
>JADGEY010000294.1 GCA_016744185.1 Emcibacteraceae bacterium
ATATATATATGTGTGTGTGTGTGTGTGTGTAAATATGTGTATATGTTTGTACTAAATCTATATTCTTTAATATGCTACGTTTCTATTATATTGTATACTATACAATGTACATCGTATAGATCATTATATATAATTTATAATGTATAGTACATAGTATACAGTGTGCATTGTATACACTATCCACTGTACTATATGCAATTTATATATAATATATGCCATCACTACTACTACTGACTATTCCCTTTAATGATATACACGTGGCTTTGTTTATACGAAAAGGTACCTGATCAAATCATACTTTTATCATCATCATCACCATCGTTATCATCATCATCATTATTATCATCATTTTATCCATCATCATCGATACTACCATCAACATCACCATCATTATCATCATCATCATCATCATCATCATCATCATCATCATCATCGTTATCTTCATCATTATCATTATTATCATTATCATCATTATCATCATCATCATCATCATCATCACCACCACCATCAACATCACCACCATTATATTCATTATCATCATCATCACCATCAACATCACCACCATTATCATCATCACCACCATTATCATCCTCATCATCAAATCCTATAATACATAACATAATTTGTGATAGTTTATCAAAAGACATATTCCCTCATTGTTATAAGAGAGCTTACATTATACGAATTCTGAAAAAACCTTATCTCAATTCTGATCAGCATATATACACAATACAGTGTACTATATACACTATAC
>JADGEY010000295.1 GCA_016744185.1 Emcibacteraceae bacterium
GCTTATATGTATCACGAAGGAGTCGTCCAAACCATCGAATGGTCTTATCTGCACCACGAATTAGCCGTCCAAACCATCAAATGAGTGTATCTGCACCACGAATGAGTCGTCCAAACCATCGAATGGTCTTATCTGCACCACGAATTAGCCGTCCAAACCATCAAATGAGCTTATCTGTATCACGAATTAGCCGTCCAAACCATCAAATGAGTGTATCTGAACCACGAATTAGCCGTCCAAACCATCAAATGGGTGTATCCGCATTAAGAATGAGTCATTCATGCAAAATGGCTTGTGTGAAATGAATTTATTATTCGAAAAAAACAAAAAATCCCAATCTCAGTATCTGAAATTGGGATTTATATCTATAGATATTTAGTTTCTTAAGCTTTCATAGCTTCTAAAGATTCTTTAGCTGCCTGAATCGTTTTATCAAGCATTTCATAAGTTAATGAGTTAGATAAGAAATAACTCTCGAACGATGATGGAGGCAAGTAAATACCGCGCTTCAACATTTCGTGGAAAAACTTAGGGAATAACTCGTTGTTTGCCGTAGCAGCCGTGTCGAAGTCAAGTACATCAACATCAGTAAAGAAAATAGAGATCATTGATCCACAACGGTTAATCCTAAAATCAAAATTTGATTCAGTAAAAACCTTATCTAAACCTTTATGAAGATATTCACATTTAGCCGCTAGCTGAGTGTAATGTTCTGGCTTCTCGTTCAATTCAGTTAAAAGCGTATAACC
>JADGEY010000297.1 GCA_016744185.1 Emcibacteraceae bacterium
CTCACACACACACACACACACACACACACACACACACACACACACACACACACACACACACACACACACACACACACACACACACACACACACACACACACACACACATATATAACCACACTAATTTGCATTGAACAGTAAGGTTTGCAATGACAAGAAGGCAAGTTCTGAGACGACCATTTCTAGGTTTAAGACTTGGATCTCTCTCGAGAAAGAGGTGATATCAGTGAATAGGAATGTTAGCAGTGCACTAGAACATTCCGAACAATCCGACTATAGAGATGCCGATGATTTGACTAAACAGGATGGTGGAGATAATGTCGTCAAGAACCGAGGTAACTTGTTCACTTTGCCTCCGCATAATCATTTCTTCGGTAAATTCGGCAAAAAGCAATTGTTTTATAGACAGTCCAAATCCATGCTCTCCGTAGAGCCAACTAATGATACTTCGAGTGAATCAACATTGACACCTTCTGACTCAACTTCAATTGATGAACCAAATACAACTTCCACCAATGACATGTTATCACCGGAACCTATCCTCAACCAACAAGATACCATATCTGATATAGAAACTGTACCGCCTAATACTCACTTGTGTCCAGTAATATATCACCCGAGTATTAGAGCATTCACCACAGTCACAGAAAACAATGATTCAACCACCCCTTCCTTCAAACGACCACCATTATCATGTATTCCTAAAACAGCGCCCGATAGCCGCAAATCTGCCACAATA
>JADGEY010000298.1 GCA_016744185.1 Emcibacteraceae bacterium
TTACAAGGGTATGCCAATGGAGTGAATTAATTTATTATAAATAGAAACGCAAATAGAATAAAAGTGTAAAAGTTGTTGGTGGTGTTGCTGCGATGAATGGTGTTGTTGTTGCTGCGGCGATTGGTGAGGTTGTTGTTGTTGAGGTTGGGGCAGTCCTACTTGCGGTAGTACCGGGAATCATGGCATCATGGCTCGGGAATGGGCGTGGGCCGAACGCTTCTCTTCTGCACCATGGGTTCATGATCCCCATGTTGGCTATTAAGTTATCCGCGAGGGGTGCACCCTGTCCGGATTATCTAGTCTCTTGGCACCCATTCGATTGGATCGAGTGGACCCTCCACATAGCGACGTAGACGCTGACCATGGTAGATGGGATGTTGTTGTTGTTGCTACCGTGATTTGTGTGATCGTTGTTGTTGAGGTTGGGGTGGCTTGCGATAAGGCATCCGAGCATCATTGCATCGAGGCACGGAGATGGGCGTGGCTTCTAGGGCGGATGCCAAGAGGTCAGACAAATACGTACATTCAACAACAATAATAATAACAACAGCCTTTGCAACCATTAAATAAATAACACATTATTGCTTATAAAAAGGACAAATCTCCATTTTAGATTTTAAGTGAAACCAAAGAATCATCTATGTATTATTGTTCTCTCTTTGAACACACACACACACACACACACACACACACACACACACACACACACACACACACACACACACACACACACACACAC
>JADGEY010000299.1 GCA_016744185.1 Emcibacteraceae bacterium
GTATAGCATATGTACTCAAAAACTGTAACCCATAATCTGTAACCTATAACCCGTAACCTGTAACCTATAACCCGTAACCTGTAACCTATAACCCGTAACCTGTAGCATATATCATGTACTATGTACAATGTACATAAGGGACCCTTAGGGACCCTTACAATGTACATTGTACATTGTACATTGTAACACATAGGTTATTCAATAGCATGTGTAACCTTGTAATATTAGTAATGTGAATCATATAACCGGAGTACAGTGTTCACACCCGTCCAGGCATTCCACGCACACATGCACACAAGCACACCAACACACACGCCCACAAACATATATATTTACACACACACACACACACACACACACACACATATATATATATATAACGCAGTGATAACATGTCACGTGTGCATGCTATTGCGTGATTGACTAAATGAGTAACTGAAACTATGCAACGATATTTCAAAATGAGCAATATTTCTACATCGGTAAAATAGATTTTATTATTGCCTGCTTGATTGCATGTTTATTGATAGTCGACGTGAGACCGCGTGACAGGTGACCATGTGGTCGAGAGTCACGTGTTCTCCGTTGATCACGTGACATCCAGAGCCTATAATGTCTAGTGTACTTATCGTAAATTAACTCCATGGAGACTAAGGATGTACACTGAACAATGTATAGTGTACACTGCATACAGTACAACTATAGCGATATTGTACACTGTATAATATCGCCATTGTAC
>JADGEY010000029.1:0-21117 GCA_016744185.1 Emcibacteraceae bacterium
AGGTTCGGCTTCACACCGCTATATTTAAAATACACAGACCTATGGGACGCTGTACAGAGGCTTAAAGTAATCATGGAGAATGACGTTTGGAAAAAAGCAGAATTTAATGAGATTTCATCGGTAACATGAAAAATACTTTAAGGTAAGATATTAAAAATAAACAGTTAAAAATTAATCCTCTACGATCCCATCGTTTTTTGGCTTAGTTCTGTAAAGTCTTGGCAGTTTGATTTTAATTTAAAAAACTTTCGGTGTGAAATATTTTTGTGTTATATATGTATAAATTAAGTAAAAGTCCGTGCGGAACTCAAAGTGGGAGTTAAATTCATGTATGTTTTGAATTTTATTGAAGAAAAATTAATGATTTATGAGGGGAAATTATGAAATATATCTGTTTAATTTTTATCATAATTAGTTCTGCAATTTCTAATGTACAAATTGCACTATCCTCACAGATAAAAACCAAGGGCATAAGTTGGCCTAAAACTCCATTTATGCCACATCTTATTCATGTAGCACCAAATAGTGAATCTTTGTGCCGAAGCTAAGAAATTGAAGCGCGAAGACAATATTTTAAAGGTTTTTATAAATCGGATCAACCGCTTGTCGGGATAGAGAAGGCTGTCACTATTAAGCCAATTAAACTTGCCCAAGTTCCTGGGTTTTCTGGTGCTTATAAATATGCGGAAGTTTTTCATGGCGACCTTAATGGATATGGACAAAAAGAATATACGCTTGCGATAAGAAGTGGAGATCATGATTTAATGAATTCAATTGATAAGGTGAATGACCTTAAAAATCTTATAAAATCTGGTAGTGATGTGAATCAACCTAACGGATTTGGCAAAACAGCATTAATGATGTCAGCTCATCTTAATCAAGTTGAATCTGTCAAATTATTGTTAAAATTGGGTGCAAATCCAAACCTTAAAACATGGCTAAAAATGCCGCTTGATGAAAAACATCGGTGGAATAATTATAATGGAGAAGGGTGTTATTGTCGTACTATAAAATTTCGAGAACGTACAGCATTAATGTATGCTGCTGAAAATGCATCTTTTCAGATTTTTAAGATATTAATAGAGGCAGGGTCTGACATAACTGCTGTCGATAGCAAAAAACGAACAATCAAAGATTATTTAGCAAAGAATGACAAAATGTCACCAAAAGAAATAAAAGAAGTTCAAATAATTCTTTCATCTAAACCAAATTAAAGCCAAGGAACTTAAAAGTCCGCTTTTGGCTCCGTTCGGCTAAAATGAAAAAAACGTTCCTAAAAATATTTGTTCTTGCATATTTACTATGGGACTGCCCTAGATAATTGATAAGAATTATCATGATGGATATGAGAAAGAGTAGATAAAGTCAGAAAAATTCGCACCAAATCGGCGTGTGGTCGGACGGGCGTTCTTTTCCTCTAGGGCTGCGGTCTATGCCTGCGTCTTTTAAAATGTCTGCTGCCCTTGGGGAAAGTAATAAATGGTCAATTCTGATGCCATGATCTTTATTCCATGCACCGCCTTGATAGTCCCAATAGGTATATTGCTCGCCCGCAGGTTTGATTTGGCGCAGGGCATCTGTTAGCCCAAGATTTAAAAGGCTGTAATAACGATCTCTGCTTTGAGGAAGGCATAAGGCATCTTTTTCAAAACGCTGCGGCGCATAGCAATCAATGTCTTTTGGGATAATATTATAATCACCGCCCAAAAGAAAAATCTGTTCGGATTTTAAAAGCTCTTGAGCATGCCTTATTAATCTATCCATCCAAAGCAGTTTATAATCATATTTTCCGCTTGGAGTAGGGTTTCCGTTTGGCAGGTAAATTGCCCCCACCCGAATGCCTTTAATGCTCGCTTCTATATATCGGGCTTGAATATCATCGCCGCCGTCAGGCCCTGCGTTTTCTGCCCCTTTTAGACCCCGAATAACATTCTCAATCGGATATTTTGATAAAATAGCAACGCCGTTATAGGTTTTTTGACCATGGGTTTCTATATGATAGCCAAGAGTCTTTATTTCTTCTCTAGGAAAATCATCATCTATACATTTTAATTCTTGGAGTAGCAGCACATCGGGTTTAAATTCTGATAGCCATTCTGTAACGCGAGGCAGGCGGGCTTTAATAGAATTTACATTCCAAGAGGCAATAATCATGAGTAACATCCAAAGAAATTAAACAGCGAATGAAGAGCCACAACCACAAGATGCGGTTGCATTGGGGTTTTTCATGACAAACATTGACCCTGCAAGCTCTTCGATAAAATCAAGTTCAGCCCCTGCAACATACATGGCAGAAAGACCATCGATAAGCATCGTTACTCCATCACGAGTGATAGCAATATCATCAGATTTTTGATCTTCTACAAGATTAAAATCATATTGAAAGCCGCTGCATCCACCACCATTTACAGCCACCCGAAATTTTAAATCTGGATTGCCTTTAGTTTCGATCAATGTTGCTATGCGTGCAGCGGCACTCGCAGAAAGATCGACAATGTTCTTTGATGTGTTCATAGGCTTACTTATACCCTAAAAATTATTAAAAATATACATCTTATATAGGCTCTGAATCTTAAAAATCAATTTAATGTTTAAAAAACATGTGTTTTAAAGAGTATTTAAGGGATTTTAAGTGATTAAAATATTGAATTAAAGGTCAATCATCATTATGTTCTGGCTTTATTAAATTAATCAAATATTGATATTGTAATTATGAACATTTTTAAAGAACTACAAACTCATCTGAAAGCTGTTATTTCGTCTCTTTGTGCTGAGGGGAAGCTTCCCCAAAATCTTGACTTAAAGAATATAACCGTTGAGCCGCCTCGTGATAGCTCTCATGGAGACATAGCGACAAATGCTGCAATGGTTTTAACCAAGCAAGCTAAGATGAAGCCACGGGATATTGCTCAGCTTATCGCCCATGAACTTGAAAAGCTTGAAATGATTAATGCCGTTTCAATCGCAGGGCCGGGTTTTATTAATATTCATTTTGAAGAATCTTATATTCTGGGACAATTAAAGGTTATTTTTAACCAAGGGACAGATTATGGACGCTCTAGCCTTGGGGGCGGCGAAAAGGTAAATGTTGAATATGTGTCGGTTAATCCAACGGGCCCGCTTCATGTTGGGCATTGTCGGGGGGCGATTTTTGGTGATGCACTGGCAAGCCTTCTTAAGTTTTCAGGCTTTGACGTTACCAAAGAATATTACGTGAATGATGCGGGAGGGCAAATTGACGTTCTTGCACGGTCAGCCTATCTTAGATATAGGCAAGCACGGGGAGAAGATATTCAAATTCCAGAAGGTTTATATCCCGGTGATTATTTAATTTCCGTTGGAAAGGCGATTGCAGAAAAAAAAGGCGATCTTTGGCTTGATGCCCCTGAAAGCGAATGGCTTGCCCCGATTAAAGAATTTGCAACAAATGCTATGATGGATTTGATTAGAGATGATCTTGCAACGCTTGGTATTAAGCATGATGTTTTCTTTTCTGAAAAGACCCTGCATGTAGAAAACAAAGACATTGTAGGCATTACCCAGTCTTTACAAATATTAGAAGATAAAAATTACCTTTATGTGGGCGTGCTTGATGCTCCTAAGGGTAAATTACCTGATGATTGGGAAGAACGTCCTCAAACATTGTTTAAATCAACGGATTTTGGCGATGATGTTGACCGTGCAGTTAAAAAATCAAATGGGGAATGGACTTATTTTGCCGCTGATATTGCCTATCATAATAATAAAGTTCAGCGGGGCTTTAAACAAATGATCAATGTTTGGGGCGCAGATCATGGGGGCTATGTTAAACGTGTAAAAGCCTCTGTAAAGGCTCTTCATAATGATGATGCTGTGCTCGATGTTAAATTATGCCAGATGGTTAAACTTTTGAGGGACGGCGTTCCTGCTAAAATGTCAAAACGTTCAGGTAATTTCATTACCATGCGTGATATTGTAAAAGAAGTGGGCAAAGATGTGGTTCGCTTTATTATGCTTACCCGTAAAAATGATGCTAATTTAGATTTTGATTTTGCCAAAGTGACTGAGCAGTCAAAAGATAACCCTGTATTTTACGTTCAATATGCTCATGCAAGAGTATATTCCGTGCTTCGCAAAGCCAAAGAAATCGGATGTGAAGTTTTTGAAAATAGTGATATTGATTTATCATTATTGAATGATCCGTCAGAGCTCCGCCTTATCAAGGCAATGTTAAACTGGCCAAGGTTAATGGAATCTGCGGCAATTTCGCATGAACCACACCGAATTGCATTTTACCTATATGACCTCGCATCAGAGTTTCATGCGCTTTGGAACAAAGGAAATGAAGAGATAGGCTTGCGCTTCATCATAGATGAGGATATAAAACTAACCGTCACACGATTATATATGATTAAATCCTTCGCTAATATTATTGCATCTGGTCTTAATATTTTAGGCGTTAAACCTTTGGAAGAAATGTAATTTTATTAATGAGTGAAAAAGAAAAAACATCAAAATGGCTAAACCCCCTGCCTAAAAAATATGTCATTGATGAGACTGTTTTTAAAAACAAATCTTTTCTTTTTGGGGTTTTTATCTTTGTGATTTCAGCCTTTGGAATTCTTTTCTGGTATGGTTATGGTAGGGTAAAAGAAAATGAGCCTATACCTGTTATTATGGCTGAAAAGAAACCTGTTAAAATCTTGCCAAAAGATACAGGTGGAATGGACGTTCCAAACCAAGATAAAGAGATTTACGATAAAATAGATGGCACAGATTCTAAAGAAAACATAAAACTTGTTAATCCTTCCGAAGAGCCGGTGGATGGTTTATTGAAAAAAAATATAATAGAATCTGAAAATTCTTATGTAAATACAATAACGTATAATCAACATTGGGTTACTAAGCCTGATTTTTCTTTTATGATACAGCTTGGCGTTTATAGCCAAAATTCTGCAGCACAAAAACTTTGGAACAAACTTTCAACTGAAAATGCTGCGGAAATGTCTGGGCTATCTCTTCTTTTGAAAACATTTGTTAGGGAAAATCGAATGCTTTACCGTATGCGAGCAGGATACTTTAAAAATAGAGATGAGGCAGATAAAATATGTGCATTATTTCGTAAAAAGAAACAAGCTTGTATTGTTGTAAAGACAAAATAAATCTTCAATATTTAGGACAAAATATGTCTCGTCCAATAATCATAGATTGCAGTTCACTGCGTCTTTCTCTTGATGAGAAATCTTTGTTTTCAGAAATAAAACCTTTTGGGTTCATATTATTTAAACGAAATTGCGAAAGCCCAGATCAAGTTAGAGCTTTAACAGATGATTTTAGAGAAATTACAAATAACCCAGATATTCCTATCTTAATCGATCAAGAAGGCGGCAGAGTTGCCCGCCTAAGACCGCCCCATTGGCGGGACGTTCCTTCTGCAGAAGTATTTGCAAGATTATATGAAAAAGATAAAGAACTTGGCTTAAAAGCGGCTAGAATTAATGCTCTGATTATGGCATCGGAGCTTGAAGTTCTTGGCATTAATGTTAATTGCGCGCCTGTGGTTGATTTACTTTATGACGGTGCGCATTTAATTGTGGGTGATCGCTCATACGGTAAAGACATACGCCAAGTTACCGATATCGCCCGCGCTGTGGGGGAAGGGTTTATGGCTGGCGGGATAACGCCGATTATCAAACATATCCCAGGGCATGGACGGGCAATGCTTGATAGTCATTATGATCTGCCGATTATTGATACAGATTTTGATGAGCTTAACAAAAGCTGCTTTGAGCCGTTTAGAGCTTTAAATGACTTTCCCGCTGCGATGACAGCTCATATAATATATTCTAAAATTGATCCAGATTATCCAGCAACTTTATCAAAAAAACTTATTAAAGATGTTATTAGAAAGAAAATTGGTTTTAAATCTGTATTAATATCTGATGATGTTAGTATGAAGGCACTTAAAGGGTCTGCCTTAGATAATGCGGCCGCTTCTTTAAATGCAGGCTGTGACCTTGCTTTATATTGTAATGCAGAATTAAAGGACCGGGAAATAGTTTTAAAAGGCCTGGAGGCTATGGACGGTGAACAGAGCCAGAAAATTTTAAAGAAACTAGTTCCCTTCAAAGTTTCTGATAATGTGAATATAAAAGAGCTTCAGATGTGGCTTGATGATACTTTAAAATTAATACAAATAAAATAGATCGGTTATGATGCCAGAAGATTTACTCTTTAATGTTTCAGTTTGGGCTTTGCCTGTTTTACTTGCGATTACTCTGCATGAAGCAGGGCATGCATGGGCAGCATCGAAGCTCGGTGATAATACAGCGCAAAAACTAGGGCGGGTTAGCTTAAATCCATTAGTGCATGTAGACCCTATGGGGACTGTGATTTTACCTGTCATTCTGCTTTTGTCGGGCAGTCCGTTTTTATTTGGCTATGCAAAGCCAGTGCCTGTTATTTTTTCACAGTTAAATAATCCTAGAAGAGATATGGTTCTTGTTGCTCTTGCAGGGCCTGCTGCCAATATAATTCTTCTTATCATTGCCGCAGTTTTATTTAATATTATTCAATATATTCCGCCGTCAGCTCAAAATTGGCTTGGGGAAAATTTGATGAATATGGTTATCATTAATGCGGTTTTAGCGATATTTAACATGATCCCTATTCCGCCGCTTGATGGGGGCAGGGCTTTAGTAGGGCTTTTACCAACAGCTCTAGCGAGAAGGCTTGCATCAATTGAACCTTACGGCATGGTTATTTTACTTTTTTTACTTTTTGGGCTGCCTTTTATTGGTGATATGATTGGTGTAAAGCTTGATGTCCTAAGAACATTCATGCATTATTTTAGTGAGAAACTATACGGGTTTGCAGGGTGGATAAATGGGGTTTTTTAAATTAAATGGGACATGATGAGCCAAGATCGTAATGAGGTTGAAAATATTAAAGAATTTGATCTTTCTTTCTCAGCGCAGAAAGAAGAAAAATTATTAATTGATATTGATGGATTCGAAGGGCCGCTTGACATTCTTCTTGCCCTAAGCCGCAGTCAAAAAGTTGATCTATCAAAAATATCCATATTAAAGCTTGTTGAGGCTTACTTGAAATTTGTCAGTGCCGCTCATAAAATTCGGCTTGAACTTGCCGCAGATTATCTTGTTATGGCAGCGTGGCTTGCATTTCTTAAATCGAGGCTTTTGTTACCGGTAGAAGAACAGTCCGATGATTTATCCGCAGAAGAAATGGCAGCAAATCTTGCCTATAAATTACAAAGACTAGAAGCGATTAGGCGTTTTTCAGCAAAGCTGATGTCCCGTGATAGGCTGGGGCGTGATTTTTTTGCACGGGGAAAAGGTGAGCCTTTAAAAATTGAAAAATCAAATATTTTTAAACTAGAGCTATATGATGTTTTAAAAAGCTATGCGGATGTAAAAGCAAGAGGGGCTACCGCTGATATTTCAATCCATAAAAGAGAAGTCTTTACCTTAGAACAGGCTCTAAATAGGCTTAATTTGATGTTAGATCAAGCGGTGGATTGGACAGATTTAGAAAGCTTTTTACCGCCGCAGTTTTTAACAAAAAAGATATTAAAATCAGCAAAAGCAAGTCTTTTTACGGCGGTGCTGGAGCTTGAAAGACAAGGAAAGCTCACTCTTGCTCAGAAAAAAGCTTTTGGTAAAATATCGCTTATAAAAATTTGAGAAAACCATGGAATATTTAGAAAAAATTAGAATATTAGAAGCCTTGCTTTTTGCTGCGCCCAAAGCGTTAAGCGCAGAGCATCTAAAAGAATCCTTTAATCCTGATGAGGATATTGAGCAGCTTTTGTTAGATTTGCAGCTTAAATATGAAAGTTTTGGCGTAAATTTAGCCGAAGTTGCTGGAAAATGGATGTTTAGGACAGCTACCGATTTATCCTTTCTTTTACGAAAAGAAGTTGAAGAAGAGAAAAAACTATCCCGAGCAGCAACGGAAACATTGGCGATCATTGCTTACCATCAGCCCATTACAAGAGGGGAAATTGAGAATATTAGAGGGGTAGGGCTTAGCAAAGGGGTGCTTGATGTGATTATCGAGGCAACATGGGTAAAACCAAAAGGACGACGGCGCAGCCCAGGCCGTCCTATGACCTATGGGACGACCGAAAATTTCCTTATTTATTTTGATCTTAGTTCTATTAAAGACCTACCAGGGATAGCAGAACTTAAGGCGGCAGGTTTTTTATCAAATATGAACAGCTCACGCTTAAAGCTATTTGAAGAAGATGAAAAAGAACATCAAGAAGAGCTTCAAATAGAAGAATTTAACGAGGAATAAGAAATATAATTTAAGATTATAAAAAAATATCAATCTTTTAATAAATTTTAGTTGCTTTCCATCTCTTTATATAGGATTCTTAGGCAAAAATAAGCTGTTCTATAAAACTGGTTTTATAGGGCTATTTAATGGAGAAATAAAATGAATCCTGGTATTTGGCAAATTGCTATTGTTGCAATTCTTCTGATTGTCTTATTTGGACGCGGTAAAATTTCTGGAATTATGGCAGATGTGGCACAGGGCATTAAAGGCTTTAAAAAAGGCATGGCAGAAGAAGAAAAACCAGTAGAAGATGATACGCCTAAAGCTTTATCAAAAGAAACAGAAGAAACTGTTTCACCCCCCAAAAAAGATAAAGCAAATCATTAAAATTCAGGTTTAAGTCATGTTTAATATAGGTATTTTTGAAATATTTATTTTGGTTGTTGTTGCCCTAATTGTTGTGGGACCAAAAGACTTACCCGCTTTGCTGCGTACAGCTGTTGGCTACGTTCGTAAAATTCGAAAAATAAGTGGAGAATTTCAATCAGGCATTAAAAAAATAGCCGATGATGTGGAATATGAAACTACCGCTCAGCAAATGAATAAAGCGGTAGAGATTGATATTGATGATCCCATTTCTAAAAAGGCTATGCAAGGGGACAGCTCTGGAAATCTTGCCAAATCTGAACCTTCTAAACCTTCTAAGCCTTCTTCTAAAAAATCTCCCAAAAAAACTCCCCAAAAAACAATTAAGAAAAAAACAGTAAAGAAAACGGCGAAGAAGGCTGCTAAAAATGTCTGATAATAAACAAGATGAAACCGAAAGCCCAAATGAGATCGAAACGAGCCTATCTCAATCATCTGCGCCTATTTTAGATCACCTGCTAGAGCTTCGTAAAAGGCTTATGGTATCTGTGGGTTATATCATTTTAGCCTTTGCCGTATCTTTGTTTTTTTCACAGGAAATTTACAGCTTTTTAGCAGCCCCCTATGTAGATGTCTCTGCCCAGAGCGGAAAAGTTGGCTCAATGATTATGACGGGGATTCAAGATGGGTTTTTAGCGAACTTTAGGCTTAGTTTTTATTGCGCTCTTGTTTTTTCATTCCCGCTTGTTGCTACCGAAATATGGAAATTTGTTGCACCAGGGCTTTATGCTAATGAAAAAAAAGCCTTCGCCCCTTTTTTAATTGCAACGCCGTTTTTATTTATCTGTGGCGGCGCACTCGCTTATTATTTAGTTATTCCGAACGCTATATCTTTCTTTATGTCTTATCAAATGGGCGATGAGGGGGCAGGGGGGCTTGTTATTGAAACGCTGCCCTCGGTTACAGAATATTTATCTCTGATCCTCCTTTTAATTTTTGCATTTTCTGTAACATTTTTGCTGCCTGTGCTTATTTTGCTGCTTGCCAAGGTTGGAATTGTGAGTGCAGACGGGCTTGCTGCTAAAAGAAAATATATGGTGCTTGGGGCATTTGTCTTTGCCGCTTTTATCACGCCGCCAGATCCGATTAGCCAAGTGGGGCTAGCGGTTCCCTTGCTTCTTCTTTATGAAATTTCAATAGTTATTATCCGTATTACGAACAGGAAAAAAACCAATGTTTGATATGAAAGCCATCCGTGAAAACCCCGATTTTTTTGATAAAGGCTGGGCAAGAAGGGGAATGGAGGCACAAACGCCCGTCTTACTGGAAATTGATGGAAAGCTACGGGCTTTACAAAGTGAATTACAAATTTCACAGGCAAGGCGCAATGATGCCTCAAAAGCGATTGGAATGGCAAAGGCAAAAGGGCAAGATGCGGATTCTTTAATCGCAGAGGTCGCAGAGCTTAAAAAAAACATGCCCGAAATAGAAGAAAAAGTTAGAAATTTAAGTGAAGATTTGAAACATCAGCTTTCAAGGCTGGATAATATTCCAGATGCGGCGGTAAAAGACGGCGGCGGTGAAGAAGATAATGAAGAAATCCGCATCATTGGCGAGCTTCCCTCTTTTGATTTTAAACCAAAACAGCATTTTGATCTTGGGGAAGATTTAGGGCAGATGGATTTTGAAAAAGCTGCCCAAATGTCTGGGGCACGCTTTGTGATTTTAACAGGACAGCTTGCAAGGTTAGAGAGAGCCTTAAGTGCTTTTATGCTTGATATGCATGTAAATGAATTTGGTTATGAAGAGGTTTCTGTACCGATTCTCGTACGTTCCCAAGCTCTTTATGGCACAAGCCAGCTGCCAAAATTTGAAGAAGATTTATTTAAAACAACCTCGGATCATTATTTAATTCCAACAGGGGAAGTTCCCTTAACCAACCTTGTAAGAGATGAAATTTTAGCAGAAGATAAGCTGCCTCTGCGCTTTACCGCTCTTAGTTCTTGTTACCGCTCTGAGGCTGGCTCTGCGGGCAGGGATACAAGGGGAATGATCCGCCTTCACCAATTCCAAAAGGTTGAAATGGTTAGTATAACCACGCCGGAACAATCAAAGGATGAGCTGGAACGTATGACAGCCATAGCAGAAGAAGTTCTAAAACGTCTTGGTCTTGCTTACCGTGTCATGAGGCTTTGCACAGGGGATTTAGGCTTTGCAGCGCATATGACCTATGATTTAGAAGTCTGGCTTCCGGGGCAGGGTTCATACCGTGAAATTTCAAGCTGCTCGAACACAGGGGACTTTCAAGCGCGGCGCATGAAGTCTCGGTTTAGGGCCTCGGGTGAGAAAAAAACAAAATTCACCCATAGTCTAAATGGTTCTGGTCTTGCGGTTGGACGCACATTGGTTGCAGTGCTTGAAAATTACCAAAATGCAGATGGCTCGATTACCGTTCCTGAAGTTTTGCTTCCCTATATGGGCGGCGTGAAGGTCATTGTTAAAAAATGAATGAGAATTTGCTGAAAAGAATTTTAATTGTCAATGATGACGGCGTTAATGCATCTGGCATTAAGGCGTTAGAAGAAATTGCACGCTCTTTAAGTGATGATGTTTGGGTTGTTGCCCCTGAAATAGAACAGAGCGGTAAAGGTCATTCGGTCACGCTAGAAGATAGTTTAAGGTTTCACAAGATTGATGAGCGTCATTATGCGGTATCTGGAACGCCGACCGACTGCGTTATTCTTGCGCTTCATAAAATAATGAAAAGCCAGCCCCCTACATTAATTTTATCGGGGATTAATCATGGGGTTAATCTTGCCGAGGATATGACTTATTCAGGTACAGTTTCTATTGCTATGGAAGGGGGCATTTGCCATGTTCCTTCCATTGCTTTTAGCCAGATGCTGGATTCAGGCAAGCGGACAAGCGATTTTTCAGTAGCTAAAAAATACGGGGCGAAGATTGTAGGGTCTCTGGTTCAGAAAGAATGGGTTTTAAATTCATTTTATAATGTTAATTTCCCAGCTACGGCAACAAAAATCAAGGGCGTTCGTCTTACCCGCCAAGGAATAAGGAAAAGTTCGGAATTTTACGTAGAAGAAAGAAAAGATCTGCGAGCAAGGGATTATTACTGGCTTAGTTTCAAGCGCACCTATGAAACAGATGTTATAAAAAGTGACCTTGAAGCGATTCAGCAGGGATATATTTCGGTAACGCCTTTGCAGCTTGATTTAACCCATGAAAAAATTATGACAAATTTTGCAGATGAATTGGATCAAGGTTTTTAATGGAAAAATCCTTAAAGTTACGCAAAGTCCAGTTAATTGAGTTCCTAAAATCTCATAATATCCATGATCAGAAACTTCTTAAAGTCATGAGCGATATTCCGAGGGAATTATTTGTCGATGTAGCTTATAAAAGCCAGTCTTATGAAAATGCTGCCCTGCCCATCGGCAGCGAGCAGACTATTAGCCAGCCTTTTATCGTTGCCTTTATGACGCAGGAACTACAGATTAATGACAGCCAGAAGGTTTTAGAAGTGGGGACAGGGTCTGGCTATCAGGCCGCTATTACAGCGAGCCTTTGTAAAAGATTATTTACAATTGAAAGACATCTACCCTTGCTTAAAACAGCAGAAGCGATCTTTGCCAAGCTTAATATATTTAATATCACAACCTTTTTTGGTGATGGAATGAAAGGCTGGCTTGACCAAGCCCCTTTTGACAGAATCATGGTTACGGCGGCAGCAAAAGAGCTTCCTGAAAATTTGCTAGAGCAGCTAAAAGACGGAGGAACGCTTATTGTCCCCATCGGTAAGAAAGATGAAGATCAATATATAACAAAATTTACAAGAAAGGGCGATCATTACGAATCTCAATGTTTAATGCCTGTAAAATTTGTCCCATTGCTTTCAGGTATTGTACATAATTCATAATATACATATACTGTGAATTATGGTTAGAAGAGAAAATAGAAAATTAAGCAGGCTAGGGTTAGCGTCCCTAGTGGCTGCAACGCTTATTATAGGGGGCTGCGCACATTATGGTAAATACCCAGATGAAAGCCAAACAAGTAAATGGAAATATATTTCACAAATTACGCCAAAACCTAAACCTTCCCAAAAAAAACCTATTATTTTAGCAAAGAGAACTTCTAAAGGGCTTATTATTGTTCGTAAAAAAGATACAATATATGGAATTTCAAAAGGCTATAGGGTGACGCTGCGTTCTTTAATCCAAGCAAATAATTTACGTCCGCCTTACAGGCTTTTGGTTGGACAGCGTTTAAAACTTCCGGCGTTTAAAACATATAGGGTTAAAAAGGGGGATACAGTTTATAATCTTGCTCAAAGAAACGACTTTGAGGTTCAAGAGTTTGCAAAATTAAATCATTTAAAATACCCCTATAGGATTTTTATTGGTCAAAAAATTAGACTTAGTTTTAAAAGGGCAAAAAAAAATATTGTACAAAAAAAACTTAAAAATTTTGCATCTCAGAGCCGTAAGCTAAATAGCTTTATCTGGCCTATTAAAGGGCGGATATTATCTTCTTATGGGCGAAAGCCTCATGGTCTTTTTAATGATGGCATTAATATTCTTTCAAAAAAGGGCAAAAAAGTTAAGGCAGCCGATTATGGAGTTGTTGTTCATAGCTCAGATATTATGCAGGGTTACGGTAATCTTATTTTAATTAAACATAGCAATGGCTGGGTTACGGTATATGCACATAATTCAAAAATTCTGGTTAAAAAGGGTCAAAAGATCAGCCGAGGACAAGTGATTGCAGAAATTGGCAGTACAGGACGTGTGATGAAGTCACAGCTTCATTTTGAAATAAGACGTTATAACCAAAGCATTAATCCAATAAAAAGACTTCCTAAAATTTAAAAATCTAAAGCCTTACTTGCAGCCTTCCGGCAAGATCACAAATATATTGATAAGCAACCCGTCCAGATCGTGCGCCGCGCGTTACAGCCCATATAAGGGATTCTTTTCTTGCGAGCTTCTGATGGGACTGTAAGTTATAATGTTCAATATAAGCATCAATCATTTTTAAATAATCATCTTGACTACAACTATAAAAACCAAGCCATAATCCAAAACGGTCTGAAAGAGAGATTTTCTCATCAGCGGTTTCTTTAGGGCGGATATTGGCTTTGTCGTTATTTTCTTCCATGTCCCTTGAGATTAAATGCCGCCTATTTGACGTGGCATAGAACAGAATATTAGCGGGTCTGCCTTCTACGCCGCCTTCAAGTACCGCTTTTAAGGATTTATAGCTGCTATCATGATCATCAAATGATAAATCATCACAAAAAATAATAATCTGGCGAGCTGTTTTTTTAAGCACTGAAATAAGCAGAGGCAGGCTAGCTATATCTTCTCGGTGAATTTCAATGAGAGCAATTTTCTTAGGTCTATCTTGATTAATCGCCGCAAAAGCAGATTTAACAAGCGAGCTTTTCCCCATTCCCCTTGCGCCCCATAAAAGTATATTATTCGCAGAATAACCATCTGCAAACTGCTTTGTATTATCCAGTAGAGTTTTTTTAGATTGCTCTATCGCTTTTAAAAGAGAAATATCTGTAAAATTTACTTTCTCTATGAGCTCAAGTTTTAATCTATCGGCGTTCCAAATAAAAACATCGCCTTTCTCTAATGTTTTTATGTTTGGTTTTTGCGCTGTCATTGAGTCTAAGCTTTTTGCAATTTGGCTTAAAATGCGGTTTGTTTCTGAAAAATCCATCAATTTATCTATCTTTTTTACCATTGCCTGCTTGAAGTTTCTTTTTAAAGCTCTATATCCTTTATTCAAGGATTGCAATATCTGGTGTGAATTGTATAGTTCTGCTTTAATATTACTATAAAAAATAATAGGAAAAAATAAAATGTTTATTTCAAATGCTTACGCTGCTGCTGCGACCGCTCCTGAAGGGGGGCTTATGTCTATTTTGCCATTCGTTCTTATTTTTGTAGTATTTTATTTCTTAATGATTCGCCCTCAGCAAAAGAAAATGAAAATGCATAAAGAGATGACAGAGTCTCTTCGCCGCGGTGATAATATTATTACGCAGGGCGGGCTTTACGGTAAGGTTTCTAAAATCATTGATGATACTACGGTTGAAATTGAAATCTCTTCTGGCGTAAAAGTGAAAGCTGTGCGTTCATCCATAAGCGGCATTGTGGGTAAGGCTGAACCTGCCCCTGCTATAGATAAAAAATAATTAATATTTGGACATAGCATATGCTTATATTTCCTAAATGGAAGGTCATCATGATTATCCTAGTTTCTGTACTAGGAAGCATATTGGCTGTTCCGAATTTTTTGAATGATCAACAGCTTGAAAAGATGCCCTCTTTTTTACAAAGCAGGGTTAATCTTGGTCTTGATCTGCAAGGCGGCATTGATCTGCGGATGCAGGTTAATATAGAAGCAACGATCAATGATAAATTAAAAAGCAAAAAAGGCGATATTACAAGTCTTCTTTCTGACAGAAAAAATGGGCGAATTGCTTCTAAACGTACAGTCAAAGATGGCAAAATTATCATTCAGCTTAAAAAAATCGCTCAAGTTGATGAGGCTTTAAAAAGAATTGAAAAATCTATTGATCCTATTGGTGATGTTTTTTCAGGCGGTTCTGTTCCTGATATTATCTTTATCCATGTTGGAAATGGACGCATTGAAGTTTCTTTAACCGAGGCGGCGGTTAAGCAGCGATCAAAAGATGTGATTGCCCAATCAATTAAGGTTTTAAGAAAGCGTATTGACCCTGATGGCACGGTTGAGCCAACAATCCAGCAGCAGGGTGATGACCGAATTTTAATTCAAGTCCCCGGTGTAAAAGATGTTGCCGCTCTTAAGAAATTAATTGGTAAAACGGCTAAAATGTCTTTTTATATGGTCAATATGAATGTTAGCCCAAGCGATGTAGCAGCTAAAAAAGTGCCGCCAGGGTCAAGGGTTTTTCCATCTGCTCCGTCAAATATACGGGGCGGCGGGCCTGCTCAGTATGCTCTTAAAAATATTGTTGTTCTTTCTGGGGAAAATTTAAAAGATGCGAATCTTTCGCAGGACGCTAATAATCAGCCTGCGGTAGGTTTTGTTTTTGATACGGTAGGCGGCAAGAAATTTGCGAATATTACAAAAAAGAACAGAGACAAGCTATTTGCCATTGTTTTAGATGGTGAAGTTATTTCTGCCCCTAAAATAAATAACCCAATTTTAGGTGGAAGCGGTATTATCACAGGTAGCTTTACAATGGAAGAAGCTAATGAGCTTGCGCTTTTATTAAAAGCAGGTGCGCTTCCAACTCAGCTTACGGCTATTTACGAATCTACCGTAGGCCCTGATCTTGGGGCGGATTCGGTTAAAGCAGGGAAGATTGCCGCGATCATTGGTCTTATCGCCGTGATGATCTATATTATGCTCAGTTATGGCTGGTTTGGTATGGTGACCAACATTGCTCTTACGGTAAATATCTTCCTTATTTTTGGTATCTTGTCTGTTCTTGGTGCAACTTTAACGCTGCCTGGAATTGCGGGGATTGTTTTAACCGTTGGTATGGCGGTTGATGCTAACGTTCTGATTTTTGAGCGCATAAGGGAAGAACTTAGGTCTGGAAAAAAAGTGCTGAGGGCGATTGAAGTGGGCTATGAGAAAGCATTTATGACGATCATTGATGCTAATGTTACCACTCTTATCGCCGCTCTAATATTATTCCAGTTCGGCACAGGGCCTGTAAAAGGTTTCGCCGTTACGCTTGCTTGCGGCATTATAACCTCTGTCTTTACAGCGGTTAGTCTTACCCGCCTCATCATTGCGACATGGGCGAGAAAAACACGTCCTGAAACATTAATTCTTTAAAGAAAGGCTAACATTATGTTACTTAAACTTGTTCCTGCTAACACAAATATTGGCTTTATTGCAGCTCGTAAAATAGCTTTTAT
The DNA here is from genome assembly GCA_016744185.1 of Emcibacteraceae bacterium. GTDB lineage: Bacteria > Pseudomonadota > Alphaproteobacteria > Sphingomonadales > Emcibacteraceae > Pseudemcibacter. The sequence continues at coordinate 16,593 of JADGEY010000029.1, forward strand.
CTTCTCTGTTATTGCAGTAATTTCATCGGGGGTGTTATTCTTTGGTAAAGGGCTTAATTACGGCATTGATTTTGAAGGCGGCGTGATGATTCAGCTCGAATCTGAACAGGCTGTAGATTTACAAGCGATTAGAAAAGGACTTAATAAACTCGGGTTAGGTGAAGTAAAAGTTCAAGGAAGAGCGAAGCCTAATGACGTTCTAATTAGAACCGAAACTCAAGATAATATGACCAATGACCAAATTCAAGAATTGGTTAAAGAAGCTCTGGCGGATATTATCCCTGGTGAAGAAAAATATGAAGCCGTCCAAGCCATTACCGCAACAGTATCAGAAGAATTAATTGCAGATGGTATTTTAGCGGTCACCTTAGCGATTGGGGCGGTGCTGATTTATATTTGGCTTCGTTTTGAATGGCAATTTGGGCTTGGGGCGGTTATTGCGCTGCTTCATGATGTGGCACTTACCATTGGAATGTTCTCTTTACTGGGGCTTGAATTTAACCTTTCAATCATTGCGGCTATTTTAACTATTGTCGGCTATTCCCTTAATGATACGGTGGTGGTTTATGACCGAATTCGGGAAAATTTACGCCGCTTTAGGAAAAAAGAAATTGCAGATGTCATTGACCTGAGCCTTAATGAAACATTATCGCGTACCATCATGACCTCTCTTACAACCCTGCTTGCGCTTGGAGCGTTGTTTTATTTTGGCGGAGAGATCATTCATGGCTTTACAGCGGCAATGATTTGGGGCGTTTTTGTGGGAACTTACTCATCGGTTTTCATTGCCTCGCCAATGCTGCTTTGGTTTGAACTGCGCCGTGAAGATGATGACAAAGCGGTAGGCGTGGAAATATTCCCGCCTAAAAAATAAACTATGGACAGCGAAGAGATTAAGTCATATAAAGAAGCCTTCATCTCTGCTTATGGAGATGGAGGCTTTCGTTTGGGCGAAAATAAAATTCGAGGCTCTATGATTATAAATTCGAAGGGCTATTACCCTTGGGATATTACGTCCGCAGAGGATATTTCTATAGAGAATTTAAAACATATTACCGAAGATCATAAGAGTTTAGAGTTTTTAATGATTGGCATGGGCGCATCGATTGCTTTTTTAAATAAAGACGTTAGAGCGGCATTAAAGGCTTTTTCTATTGCTGTAGAAGTCATGGATACAGGGGCGGCGGCAAGGACTTATAATGTTCTTCTCAAAGAAGGCAGAAAAGTAGGCTTTGCAGGGGTAGTAGTTGATTAAAGTCTTATCATAAGCAGGATAGGCCGATTATGGCTTTACTATTTATAAGCAGGACAGTTTGTTTTATTGATTGGCTATTTTTTAATTCTCTTCAGAACCCACCCTATAATATTTTTAAAGGGGATAACCCCTATATCCTCACTACTGGTAGAGAGATTATTTCCTCGGACATATAAAATCTGGTTTTTTTTGGAAATAGCCGTTATTTTTTTAATCATCATGCCAAAATTAGGGTGATTAAAAACAATGACTTGTCCAATTTTAAGGAATTTTTTAGGATAGACCGTCAGGCAAATCGCAATATCGCCATTTTGGAAATCAGGAGCCATTGAAAGACCCCTGATTTTAACAATTTTAAGCATTTACTTTAAATATCTGGATAAACAACTTCTAAAGCAGGAGCGTAAGGACAAGTCGCACGCTTTGTGGCGGTGCCTTTTGTTGCCCAGAAGATTTCAGCAAATTCATTGACCATTTCAACAAGTTTAAGAGCCTCATCACGAGAAACAGACGTTTTACATTTGGAACCCTGCATCATAATGCCGTGAACAAGAGAGCTTGCTTGTGGGAATTTTTCAAATTGTGCCGCTTTGAAATAATCACCCCAAATAACATTAACTTCACTTTTACAATGAGTAGCATGTCTTTCTTTTTCGGCAATGCAGCGTGACATTTTATTGAAATATTCAGCATCTTTATCCGCGCCAGAAGCATCAAGCTCGTTCATGATATCCATCATGCGAACAACTGTTAACGCAGGAATAAGGGCAGTGCTTGGATCATAAATACCGCAGGGAACATCACAATGTGCTTTAGCTTCTGATTTTGCCACTGAATTTAGGATTTTATGTAACATATTACATCTCCGAATTTTTTAAATTTTTGTTGTTTGATAGTCATAAATCTTCTATCTGGTTATGATTACGTTTGAATAATATGATTATTTATAAATATTGCAAGATTATATCGCAGCAAGGAAGAGGATAATCTGAAAATGACGGATAAAAATCAAATAAAGGGAAATGATAAGGCTCAAATTGAGGGCAGCTATTGTTTTGAGATTACTCGACAATATGATCCTGACCGTTTTTTAACCTCTCTTTTCGCATCAGATTTTTTGAAAGAAGGTCTTTATGCTCTTTATGCTTTTAATTATGAAATAGCAAAAATTAGTGAGACAGTATCAGAAGCGATGCTGGGGGAAATCCGCTTGCAATGGTGGCGAGAATCTCTGGATTTAATTTATAAACATATAAAAGATGGCGGAAAGACTATTTTACGCAAGCATGATGTTATCGTGCCTCTCATGCTCTCTATAAAGAAACATAATTTACCAAAAGAGCTTTTTGATGAAATTATAGAGGGGCGTACAGATGATCTTTATCCTAAAAATCCAGAAACGATTGAGGTACTTGAGAGTTATATCAAAAAAACATCCTCAAGCCTGACTAAACTTACAGGGTTGGTTTTAGGCTGTGGTGAAGAAAAAGCCCTAGAAGAGCTGGGAATAGCATGGGGAATGCTTGGGGTTATTAGGGCAGTGCCGTACCAAGCCTCTTTAAATAAAATTTTTCTGCCCGATGATGTAATGACGCTTTATGGGCTTAGCAATAATGATGTTCATAGCATCAAAGATTGTGACGAATTAAAAAATACGATTAGGGCGATAGATCAAAAACTGGAAGATTCTTTGAAAAATTTAAAAAAATTAACGAGAAATATTAAAAGATCAGAAAAATCTATTTTTCTTTTAACCTCTCTGATTAAAAGCTACCGTAAAGAGCTTAAAAAATCAGATTATAATCCTTTTAAATTACATGAAAAATCTAACAGTTTTCCTCGGAATTTACGTCTGCTTTATTCGGCAATATTTGGCATTATCTAATTTTGTTCCTGTATCCAAAGCTCTAACGCCTCAAGCGCACGGGCAGATTTAATCGGTTTACGGTCTTTGCGCTTAATCTTTTTTCCTTCAAGCGGCGGCATAATACCGTAATTTATATTCATGGGCTGAAAAGTTTTAGCCCGTCCAGCCCCTTCAATATGACCGCCCGTAATATGGTTAATCAACGCACCAAAAGCGGTTGTAATGGGCGGAACATTAATATTGCGCCCCAATCTTTCCGCTACGGCAAACCGTCCAGCCATAATTCCCATTGCGCCAGATTCAACGTACCCTTCAACACCAATAATTTGACCTGCAAAACGAAGCCTTGGCATTAATTTAAGACGCAGTTTCTCATCAAGCAGGGCAGGGCTGTTGATGAATGTATTTCTATGAAGTCCGCCAAGGCGAGCAAACTTAGCATTTTCCAACCCCGGAATTTTACGAAAAATGTCTTTTTGGTGCTGATATTTCAATTTTGTTTGAAATCCGACAATATTATAGAGCGTTCCTAGCTTATTATCTTGGCGTAGCTGCACAATTGCATAGGCATCTTCACCTGTATGAGGGTTTGTTAGACCAACAGGCTTCATAGGACCAAAACGCAGCGTCTCTACGCCCCGCTCCGCCATTACTTCAATCGGCATGCAGCCGTCAAAATAAGGGGTATCTTTCTCCCACTCTTTATAATCGGCTTTATCCCCGTCCGTAATTTCTTCGATAAAATTATAATATTGCTCTTTCGTCATCGGGCAATTGATATAGTCCGCGCCCCCTTCGCCCGCAAGCCCGCCTTTATCATATCTTGACTGAAACCAAGCGACCTTAAAATCAATAGATTCTTTGTAAATAATAGGAGCAATCGCATCAAAAAAAGCAAGCTGATCCTCGCCAGTAATTTCGATAATTGACTGGGCAAGCTTTGATGAGGTTAAGGGGCCTGTCGCAATAATAACATCTCCCCAATCCGAAGGAGGGACACTCTCAATTTCCGTGCGGTCTAAAGTAAACAAGGGGTGGGAAAGAAGTTTTTCCTGTACATATTTGCTAAAGCCCTCTCTATCTACTGCAAGTGCGCTGCCTGCGGGAACTTTCGTGATCGCCGCGGCTTCCATCAAAACAGATCCAAGACGGCGCATCTCTTCATGTAAAAGCCCAACCGCATTATTTTCATAATCATCAGATCTAAAACTGTTAGAACAAACAAGCTCCGCAAGCCCGTCTGTTTGATGAGCATCAGTCCTGCGCTCCCCCTTACGCATTTCATGCATGATAACAGGAACGTTCGCCTTAAGAATCTGCCAAGCAGCCTCTACGCCCGCCATTCCGCCGCCAATAATATGAATTGCTTTTTCGCTCATCTTTTAATTCTCCAAAATATAAGC
>JADGEY010000029.1:21127-21414 GCA_016744185.1 Emcibacteraceae bacterium
ATAAGCTGTGATAATAAATTAAGGAGGACAAAGCAAGAAGCTATTAAAAAAATAAGAAGATTTTTGATTAGTATAATAGATTTCATCTAAAAAAATACGCCTATTTCTTAAGTTGAAATAGGCGTATCTTATAAAATTTATATATATATATACTTTGAATTATCTATCATCTGGAGAATTATGATAAATAACATTGGTTCATTATCATATAAGATATTAATAATGTATTAAAAACTATAAATTTTTTGATGTTAGTGATTTAAATATTATTTGGGGCTGTACCAGAT
>JADGEY010000002.1:0-41558 GCA_016744185.1 Emcibacteraceae bacterium
ATATATATAGAGTATATTTAACGTATAACAATATTCTGTTAATAGATTTTGGAAAATAATCATGGATGATGGCTCAGACGGCTCTTTTATAATAATCATGGCTTTTATAGCAGGTTTCTTGCTGTTACAGCTTCGCCGCACCCTTGGTAAGAAAACGGGTTATGATGGCTCGGATGAAAAAAAACCACGTCATCCCTATGACTTAAAGACACCTGAAAAAAAATCAGAAGGTAAAAAGGATAATATTGTACCGCTTTATCCAGACCAAGATAAGCCTGAAAAAAAAGAAGTTTTGGTTAAGCCTGAACGTCTCGGCATTGAGCGAAAATCACCGTTTTATGAAAAAGTAAAAGAAATCCACAGCTTGGATAATAGCTTTAATATGCTTGAATTTATTGATGGTGCAGAAGGCGCTTATGCGATGATTCTCGAATCATTTTGGTCAGGAGATAAAAAAACGCTCCGCTCAATGCTCAGCAAAAATGTCTTTAAGCAATTTTCACAAGTTGTTGACAATATGCAAGCAGATCAAATAACTTTTGGTAATAAAATTAAAGATATAGAGAAAATTTCTATTGAAGAAATTAGTCTGTCAGGGTCTCTTACGGAAATAACATTAAAATTCCAAACCCTGATCCTTTCCTATACAAAAGATGAAAAAGATCATATTTTAGCAGGCGATAAAGACCGTGCCGTTGTTCTGAATGATATTTGGACGTTTGTGCGGGATGTAAAATCATCTGATCCTAATTGGACGTTGACAAAAACACGATCTGTTTAACTTTTAAAGAATAAAGTTTTTTTGATCATGAGAAAAATTATAAATATTCAGGTTTTTACACTGGCAGTATTTATAGCTTTTTTCGGGGTTTCTGTGATTTATTTCTGGGGGGAAAGGCAGGCTTTATATTATTCAAAGGTTTCTTTTTCAAACCTTCGGGGCTGGGAAGAGGATCAGCATGGTGATGCTTTATCCTCATTCAAAAATTCATGTGTAAAGATTTTACAAAAACCATTAGAGACGGTAATCAAGCCCGCATTTACAGGGGGCATGGCAAAAGATTGGCGTGAAGCCTGCACCAAAGCTCAAAATATTTTAGCGGCGGGGGCAAAAGGTTTTTTTGAGCAGTATTTTACAGCTCTTCGCTTTAATCCAGAGACTGAAACAGAAGAAATGCAGGGTACCTTTACAGGATATTACGCCCCTGAATATGAAGGTAGCCCGATTAAAACAGAGCTTTATAATGTCCCTCTTTATAAAGTCCCAAGCGACCTGCAGGTTTTAAGCCTAGGGGATTTTGATGCAAGCCTTCAGGGGAAATATATCATAGGTCAGGTCAAAGATAAAAAATTTGCGCCTTATAATGAGCGTAAAATCATTGATGAGGGCGCTCTTAAAAATCAGGGGCTAGAGCTTGTCTGGCTTAAAAGCAAGATCGATAGTTTTTTTCTTGAAATTCAAGGATCAGGGGTTATTTATTTTAAAGATGGCACAAGATTTCAGGTCAGCTACGCAGGAAAAAACGGTCGTCCCTACCGTGCGGTGGGCAGGTTTTTAATTGAATCTGGCGCTATAAAATTAGAAGATATGTCCATGCAAGCGATTAGAGCATGGCTTGAAAAAAATCCTGAAAACATGGATGATCTTTTGTGGAAGAACCCTTCTTTTGTCTTTTTCAAAACCAAAGAAGAAGAGGGGATTGTTGGGGCGATGGGGGTTAACCTTACCGCAGGACGCTCGCTTGCGGTGGATAATCACTATATTCCGTATGGTGCGCCTTTATGGCTTGAAACCACTTCTCCTATTTCAAATCTATCTCGGCTTGTGATTGCCCAAGATACAGGCGGCGCAATTCGGGGGAAAATTCGCGGCGATGTTTTCTGGGGAACGGGGGATAAAGCGGCTCTAATTGCAGGGCCGATGAATGATAAGGGAATTTATTATTTGCTTCTGCCCAAAAAACTTGCCCAAAGGCTTCTTGAAAATTTGAAAGAGCCATCATGAAGAGGCGGGGCTTAAATGAAGAAGAAGAACGCTTATGGTCGGCGGTTACAAAAGATATTACAAAGCTTGATATTCAAGATAAAACCTTAAAAACACCTTTCGTAAAACTGAAACCCCTTCCCCCAAAACCGTCTCAGAACTATGACATCAAAGACTTTAATTTTGGCGTAAAGGCGCAGAAATTCCAGAATAAACCTATCGTGCAAAACGCGCCTTTAGATTTAAAAAATAAAGACCATAATTGGCTTAAAAAAATTCGCAGCAAAAAATATAAAGCTGAAGGGAAAATAGACCTTCATGGCATGACGCAGGATCAAGCTTATCGTGCGCTTCATCATTATATTGATGGTGCGATTGCCCGCAATAAGCGGTTAATATTGGTGGTAACGGGAAAGGGCGGGATAAAAAACGGAGGTATTTTACGCACGCAAGTTCCAAGATGGCTTACATTTGGTGATTTTAGCCACAAGATCATTTCTTATTATACAGCAGCCTCTGATGCGGGGGGTGAGGGCGCTCTTTATGTGGTGCTTAAAAAATGACCCCTTTTGGTGAAAAATTACGGCAGCTGCGAAAGTTAAAAAACCTAAGCCAAAAACAAATGGCGGCAGACCTATCGCTTAGTTCTGCATATCTTTCTGCATTAGAGCATGGGCATAGGGGAAGACCGTCATGGGCGTTGTTGCAGCAGCTTATCACCTATTTTGGCATTATCTGGGACGAAGCAGAAGAACTAGAAGAGCTTGCCCGTCTTTCCCACCCTAAAATTACCGTAGATACATCTGGGCTTGACCCGATTGCGACAAAATTCGTTAATATCATGGCACGGGATATTAATAAGATACCACCTTCAAAAATTAAAAAAATGCTTAAAATTTTAGAAAAAAAATAAGAGAGATTTAGAGCCTGCATCAAATAAGCTTAACTCATTCACGTTAGGCAGATTATATTGTTAGTATAGTTTTTTCATTTTTTTTAGAGTATAGTGGGAATGAGTAGGGATTAAATAATGAAGAAACAGATCTATTTGGCTGTTAAGGTGAGTGTCGGAGCGGCGTTGGTTTATTTTGCTTATGTGCTTTACCAGATGCACCGGAAAAATGTAGAGTTTCATGCTGCTAAAGAAAGAGCGGCTGCCTTAGAACGGCGAGGACCGCCTTTCCACTATGATCCTTTGACCTGTAAAACGGACGCAAAGGGGATGTTATATGTCTCTCATTATGAACGGGTGTTTAAGATTCCTTTTAGAGGGGGGTTAATGATTGATCCTATTTATGATAAAAAAGTTAAAGCTGTTCAGCCGATTGCTCCAGATTTAGAGGAAGCTGTTGGTTGTCCTAATCATCCCTATGCTGTGAGCAGTGTGTATTATTTATATTTATATGAAGCGATTAAAACCAATAAATTTGCTCCGCCGATAGCCCCAATGTCTGCGGATTTAGTGAAAATTGTTTTTATTACAGCGGGGTATGAAGGTGGTTTAGATGAGGAGGGGAAAAATTATAAGCGTGTCTGTGGGCATAACTCACAATATAATAAGGTTATCAAAAGAAAATTTAAAAATGGCATTGCAGGCTGTTTGTTAGAACCGCTTAAAAATGACATACCAGAGAGGTCTTGGGTTAAGGGTTATCCAGAGAGAGCCTGGATTAGTGCGTATCAAACCGACATTAATATTTACAGCACGCCAAGAGGGGGCGTGTTTAGTATATATTGCCGTGCTTCTCCAACTTGTAGAGTAGCTTATAAAATATATCCAAGATTGAACCTTTCTTATAGATTTGATAGAGAGCGCCGCATTCCGATTGAACGGGTTATTGAATTTGATAAATCTCTTCGTAAGAGTATTTATGATTCCGAAATTAAGAATTATCCATGGGCTTCTCAAATTGAGAATAAACAAGAAACTGATTTAACATTACCAAAGAGGGGATTAAAAAATGACTAATACAACAATAGCTTATAAAAGAGATTTAGGCGGCTTTACATTTACCAAAGATCAGTTGGATGAGCTTCAGGCTCTTCGAGACAAACAATTTGAGATTTATGAACGTGCCCCTAACACTTTTTGCTGTTCGAAATGTTGAAAAAATTAGAAGGTCTGATTACGGCGATAAATTTTTTGGTGGATAAGGCAAGGATGTCCTTATTGGCGGTGCGGGGGAAGATATTGTTTCTTATCATAAAATCACTGGTGATGTTGGAAATAATATCCTTTATAGCGGTAGAAGGAAGTGACTTAACCGTAGGCATAAGAGCGTCCAAATTTACTATTGAAGCTTTTAAGAATGGTGATGCGGGCATTAAATTAATTTCTGCCAATAATAAGGCGGCGGAGGTTTCACGTTATGGCTCTCCTCTGGTTCTTGATTTAGATGGGGATGGGTTAGATCTTGTTAGCCTTTCTGATTCTGGGGCGTATTTCGATATTGATAATGATGGTTTTGCAGAACGAATGGGATGGGTGGGATCTGATGATGGCTTTCTGGCTTTGGATATTAATGGTGATGGTATTATTAACAATGTATCGGAGCTTTTTGGAGCAGGCGTTACGAAACCCTCTATTTCTATTCATGTTAAAAAAAATAAATATGGTTTAGCGGCATTGGCTAAATTAGATGATAATTCTGATGGGGTCATAGATCATCTGGATGCGAAGTATGATGAGCTTGTCGTGTGGCGAGATTTCAATGGTGAGGGTCGATCATCATCAGATGAGCTTATTTCATTAACGAATGCAGGAGTGGTTTCCATTGACCTTAAACCCACGTTAATTCGGATTAAACAAGCGGGTCATCTTATTGTAGAAACAAGTACATTTACGCGCACCGATGGTACTATAGGAAAAATTTCAGATGTTTGGTTTGAGTATGATCCTTTTGATACGATAGAGTTGGATGTGCCAGAAATCATTGATGATGATGTTGAGCGGCTGCCCTATATTATGGGTAGGGGAGAAGTCTCTAACCTTGATAATGCTATGCAAAGAGACCCTGTTTTAAAAGAAATGATGATAGAGCTTAGCAATTTAACGGTGGCAGAATCTGCGGGATATATTCAGAAAGTTGAAGCTATTATTCTGCGCTGGCATCAGGTTGAAGATGTGAAGGCGGATAGCCGTGGCTCTTTTGTCAATGGTCAGCATTTAGCCGCTATTGAAAAACTGCAAGGGTTTAAATTTCGTCAGCTGGGGGTTGAGCCTAACCCTCGCTCGCAAGCAGGGGCGGTGATGATGAAAAACTGGAAAAATTATACTGCGCGCATTGCTGTTGAATTGTTAACTCAAATACCTCTTGGAGAAAAGCTTGCCTTTGGTGTTGAAAATATAATGGCTATTACTGTGGAATTAAAGGACGGGGCTACATTTTCTGATGCTTTAATAACGGCCGCCTCTTTTACTCCTCAAAATAAAGCCGAAGCCGCAAAATTTTGGTATGGGTTATCGGTTTTATATGGTGATATTGCTGCAACATTGCGCATTCCTTCTAAGGTCTTTATTGCACAATTTAATCTTTTGGCAAGTAATGCTAATATTGGTTTTTCTTATGCTGATTTTAAACGTATGATCACGGGTTCTGATAAAGGTGACATCATTATTGGCAGTAGTTCTCGTCAGGATTTTATGCTCTCTGATGGTGTCGATATTCTTTTTGGAGGAAAGGGTGATGATATTCTTTATGGTGGTGCAGGGGCGGATATTTATGTTTTTGGGAGGGGCATGGGGAATGATATTATTGATGATACCAGATATGAAAATATCTATAATTATAGAGATGAAGGTTCTACAATACAGTTCTTAGATATTTATTCAAAAGATGAGATTAATATTAATCTTGAGGAGCATTTGGGCGGCTATAATATTGTTATTAAAATAATAAATACAGGTGAAACTCTTACTCTTAAAGGGCAATTCGAAGATTATCAATATCTTCCTGACGTTAAAAGATTTATTTTTGCAGATGGAAGCCAATTGGGTTGGTTTGATTTTTTACCAAATTATCGGTTTTATATGGTGAGATTGCTAAAACGTTATGGGGTTCCTCTAAAGTTCTTATTGCACAAGTTAATCTTTGGCAAATTAACCCTAATAGTGGTTTTTTTCATGCTGATTTTGAACGTATGATCACGGGTTCTGATGAAGCTCGTTATTGGCAGTAGTAAACCTCGCCCAAGCTCTATTATCCTCTGATAACTGTGAATTCTTGCCGTTGACGCAGGGGGGGGATGCGGCTGTAGATTCGTCAGGGGCAGAGTTGGTTGGTTCTCAATTTTTTGTCATTAATGATTTAAATTAATGGCACTTGCAAAATCAGAAACATAGGAGGCATGATATGACAAATTTTGATCATAAAGAGATTAATGACGTTATTCATGGGCGGGTAAGGCTTGCGATTATGTCTTATCTTGCCAGCCACGATGAAATAGAAAGTGAGATTGTTCATATGAGCAAGCTAGAAGAAGCAGGATATTTAGAAATCACAAAGCAGTTTAAAGGCAAAAGACCGCAAACACTTTGTAAAATCACAGAGAATGGGAGAGCTGCGTTTTTAAATTACCTTGAACATTTAGAAAGTTTATTGCCTGTAAGGCTCTAAAAACAAAATAAAATTCTAAAAACAACCTCAAAAAAAGGTTAGAATATTTTGCCAGCCTTTTTTTAGGGTTAATTTTCTGTGAAGCGTGACATTAAGCCTCTTTTCTGTCAAATTGGAGGTTCTTTAAAATTAAATATACAAAATATATTAGGGATTTAATATGTCGGAAGTACAAATGGATGCGAAGGATGCCCCTAAAGATTTCATGGGTCATCCTCGTGGTTTGATGATTTGTTTCCTTACGGAAATGTGGGAGCGGTTTAGTTATTACGGTATGCGGGCTTTGTTGATTTTTTATCTTACAAAGCATTTTCTATTTACAGATGGGCAATCTGCGTCAATTTACGCAGCTTATATTTCAATGGTTTATATTACGCCTGTTGTAGGCGGCATTATTGCGGATAAATATTTAGGGGCTGGTAAAGCGGTGATGCTGGGGGCTGTTCTTCTGGTTTTAGGACATGCAGGAATGGCGATTGAAGGAGCTCCTGCAACTGAAACAATCGTTGACGGCGTGACAAATGTGGCGCGTGATGGAGGCGTTCTTCAAACTTTCTATATGTCGCTTGCTCTCATTATTATGGGCGTTGGTTTCTTAAAGCCAAATATTTCAACAATTGTTGGCTCATTATATGAGCGTAATGACCCACGCCGAGATAGTGGTTTTACTTTATTCTATATGGGGATTAATTTAGGGTCATTTTTATCAGCTCTTGTATGTGGCTATCTTGGTGAGACTTATGGTTGGAACTGGGGTTTTGGTTCTGCGGGCATTGGTATGTTGTTTGGTCTTGTTGTATTTGCAAAAGGTAAGCGTCTTTTTAATGGTACAGATTTACCAGCAAACCCTGAAATTTTAGAGGATCGTTTTTTTGGTATTAAACGTGAACATTTAATTTACATAGGGTCTTTAGGCGGCGTTCTAATTTGTTGGCAGTTGATGCAACATCAAAAACTTGTCGGCGGTCTTCTTGGTTTTACGGGTGTTGCGATGGTGGGAACAATTTTATATTATGCTTTTACAAAATTAGATAAAATTGACCGTGATAGAATGTTGGTTTGTGCATTCTTGATGATGTATCAAATTATCTTTTGGGGCTTGTTTGAACAAACAGGATCAAGTTTGAGTTTGATGATTGATCGTAATGTAGACCGTGTATTCCTTGGCTGGGAAATGAAGGCTTCTATGTTCCAATCGATCAATGCCTTCTTTATTTTTGCATTAGCACCACTCTTTAGTCTTTTATGGGTTTGGCTTTCGAAAAAAGGCTGGGAGCCTTCAACGCCAATGAAATTTGCACTTTGTCTCTTCCAAGTTGGTCTTGGCTTCCTTGTGATGGTTTATGGCGCATCAATTGCCCCTAACCCTTCTGAAGTTGCCGTGATTTGGGTGATCTTGCTTTTCTTACTTCATACAACGGGTGAGCTTTGTATGTCTCCTGTAGGTCTTTCAATGACAACAAAACTCTCTGTTCCAAAAGTTGTTGGAATGATGATGGGTGTTTGGTTTCTTTGTTCTGCGGCGGGTAACTTTGTATCTGGTCTGATTGCGAAAGCAGCAGGAGCAGAAACAGTTGGCGGCGTTGTTGTTGATAAAGCAGCAGCTCTCGCAGGCTATATGGAAGTCTATCAAACAGTTGGTTATTTTGCGATTGGTGCAGGTATCTTTGCAGTTCTTGTGACACCAGTTTGTAGAAAAATGATGCATGGCATTCATTAAACTATCATTTTAATATAAATTAAAAGCCGCACTGATATTCCAGTGCGGCTTTTTTTATGAGTTTTAAGGAAGCAAATTTTATTCTAGTTCTTCTTTTATCATTTCGATCTCAAGCCATTCTTCTTCTTTAACGGCGAGCTTATTTTGAAGGTCAGTGACCGCATCATTAATCTTATTAAAGCCAGCGGGGTCTTTGGTGTAAAAACCACCTTCACTAAGTTTTGTTTGGTATTTTGCGATGGTTTTTTCAAGCTCTGCTATTTCTTTTGGTAGATTATCCAGAGCATATTGCTGTTTAAAGCTTAGTTTTTTTTTAGTAGAATCTGTGCGAGGCTTTTGTGTTTTTTTAGAAAATTTCTTCGGCGGTGTAAAATCATCATCATCAAGATTAATCAGAGATCCGCCCGCTTTTTTCTGTTGAAGATAATCTGTATAACCGCCTGCATATTCAACTGCTGTGCCGTCCCCTTCTAAAACAATGGTAGAGGTAACGAGGCGGTCAAGGAAATCACGGTCATGGCTGACCAGTAGAAGCGTGCCGTCATATTTTTCTAACATCTCTTCCAAAACGTCCAGCGTATCCATATCAAGATCATTAGTTGGCTCATCAAGGATTAAAAAATTCGTTGGGTGTGCAAGGGTTTTTGCCATAAGAAGCCTGTTTTTCTCACCGCCTGACAGAGCAGATAAAGAAGTATGCGCCTGCCCCGCATCAAAGAGGAAATCTTTCATATATCCAATAATATGTTTGGATTGTCCCCGCACCATAATATGATCGCCGCCGTCGCTTAAAGTCTCCCAAATAGTATCATCGTCGTTTAAAAGCCCCCTATGCTGATCAAGAAAAGTTGGGACAAGATTTGTGCCAAGTTTTATCGTCCCGCTATCAGGCTGTAGGCTTCCCGTAAGCATTTTAAGAAGAGTGGTTTTGCCCGCTCCATTAGGACCAATAATCCCAATGCGCTTGCCCCTTAAAACCCGAAGGCTAAAATTTTCAAATAAAACCTTGCCGCCAAAGGATTTAGATATTTTGCGCACTTCAATGACTTTTTTACCAGAAGCATCGCCAGAATCTGCGCCAAGCTTAACTTTGTCTTTAACCTTGATTTGGGACGAGCGTTCCCCCCGTAATTTATCAAGATTTCTCATGCGCCCCATATTTCTTTTACGCCGAGCAGAGATTCCTTTATGAGACCATTCGGTTTCTTTTTCGATTAATTTATCAAGCTTAGAGCGTTCAATGACTTCATGTTCCATGATGGTAACAGACCATTCATCAAAATGAGCAAAGCCTTTATCAAGGCGGCGAACAGCCCCTCGGTCAAGCCAGAAGCATTGCTTGGTTAGATGATTCAGAAAAGCCCTATCATGGCTAATCACAACCACAGCGCCCCTGTAGCGGGCAAGTTTTTCTTCTAGCCATTGGATTGTATTAATGTCCAAATGGTTGGTTGGCTCATCAAGAAGCAAAATATCTGCATTGCTAATCAGAGCGCGGCAAATGGCAGCTCGCCTGCGCTCTCCGCCTGAAAGGTCTTTACAAAGAAGGCTGGGATCAAGTTTAATTTCATCTAGCAGGATATAGGCCTGATATTCCTCATCTTCCTGCGATGCATTTAATCCCGCGGCCACATAATCAAAAGTAGTCTCATAAGCAGAAAGACTAGGGTCTTGTTCTAGGTAAGTGACGGAGCAGCCAGGCTGAATAAAAATCTTTCCATGATCAGGTTCTATCGTTCCTGCGAGAACTTTCATTAATGTTGATTTTCCAGAACCATTACGCCCGACAAGAGAGATGCGATCTCTCTCGCTAATGGCAAGTTCTAAATTTTCAAAAAGAGGCTCTGCACCAAAACGCAGCGCAAGGTCTGTCACGGATAATAACGGGGGTGATGATGGGGAGGCCACAGCCTGAATCCTACTCTAAAATTTATAATTGAGGGTTAGGTAGCATATAAGAGAGCAAATGTTAATGGCTGGAACGCTCTTTATGAAAGAAAAGACATAAAAGGCAGGTTTTTTAATTTCCAATCATTCTTCATAGCGTGGTATATTAGCGGGCAGCGGTAATTATGGACATGAAATAATGATTGGTTTAATGTGTATCTGTAGGGTTGAGGTATTTCTGAAATTACTCTGTTTTGATCTCAATTGTTTCCGTGTAAGAGTTGGTCCTCACGCAGACGATTATATGCAGCAGCAATATCGTTATCTGAGAAATTATTATTTTTATGGTCATTCCAATTTTTCACAGCAACAATCATTGCATCATCACCAGCGACATTTTCATGTTTTGCTAAATAATGGATGCTCGCTAAAAGCTCCATGCCATATGGATTTTCATACCCTTCAATCAGCAAACTAATTTTTTTAATTATCTCAAGTGCAAATTTATTTTCTGGTTTCAACAATTCTTCATCGGCCATTGGAAGTGCGGCAGCAGAAGCTTGACTTTCTGGTTCATCTTTATCATATCCAACAATATAATTCTGCGAATTCATAGCTTTTAAGGCAGATTTAAGTTGTTCGGAATATGGTCCGTGGCGATTTCGAGCGAATTCAAAAGGATAATCAATGCCAAGAACCTTTAAAAAATATGTAATTTTTTGAACACATATGCGGGTTAAACTACCACCAAAATAATCTTCAAACTGATCAATAGATTTTACAAGAACAGCACGACCAAGTGTCATCGTTGCCGGCACCGTCATATGTTCAGGGTTCATTTCATGTTCCCGTGGTGTATATACGTGAAATTTAACATCCGGAAGGGCGGCACATTTTTCTTCAATTAACTGACGAACCTTATCCCACGGTAAACCACCATTACCACAACCAAGCGGAGGCAATGCAACAGATTTAATCCCCAAGGCTCGCACTTGTTTGACAAAAGAATCTAGTCCATCAATAATATATTCAATCTTAGACTTTGCTCGCCAATGTTGTTTGGTTGGGAAATTAATTAAAAACCTTGGGCCCTTGGCGAACATTCCACTATTATCGTGAATATACATCATACCGGGAGATAGTTCTTTAGCATCACAGAGTTTTTTATACATCTTAAAATTATCCGGCCAGCGGCGCTTAAATTCCTTAGCAACACCTTTACCCATCACGCCAACACAGTTAACGGTATTTACAATCGCTTCTGATTGATCATCAAACATGTCACCTTTGATATAAATAATAGCCATGATATTAATAATAACAATCAGGGTTGCAATATACAGGTATTTCTAGCCCTGCTTTTCTGATCATTCCTTCCACCTGCTGTTTAACCTTATCTGATTTATTATGTTGATACCTACATACACCATTATATCCTATTTCTGGAATCTGTGCTTTTAAGTTACCTTCATCGAAAACAGACCAATCTATATGAGTTTCAAGGCAATTTAAATCAGATTCATATTTTGGCTGTGGTGACATTGAATTACATGCAACATTTGTAAAATAGAGACTATCCCTATGTTGAGTAAAAGAGCTTGTATGAGATACTATGAAAGCAAGGTCTTCATTTGACGATTTTCTAAGAGGTACGCCAGCAACATCATTTAAATCAACATTACCGCACGAGATTGTATAGGCCATACTTGTGCAAGGAGAAAAATAAAAAGGAAGATAATTATGCAAATTATTGCCGCATGGCGTTGAATAGTCTGTACCACGCCGATTATTAATATTTTCATAGGATATTGAGTGTTGTGGTTGGGTCCTGTAATTTTTAGCATATATTGCTCCATCATTGAGAAATTGTTGAATATTTTCCCAATATGTCATACGGAATATATGGCGGTGATTAATAGTCAATTTGCATCACTCTTTATCTTTTTTATCATATCATCAGATATGTTTTTATTAAACTTACATTTAACTTCCAACAAATCAAGGAGGTAAGGCAAATTTATTTATTCATACCGGTCTGCATAATGCACTAGAAGGCAAAACACCAATAGATTATATTTAAAATATCCTAGACGAGGGCAGTAAAAAGTCTTAAGATATATGAGCTATTACATAGTTAAATTCGTTATTTGCAGCAGGCTTAAAGCTCCATATAAAGAAGAGAGATAAGCTTTTAGGATATAAAATGTTTAAAATAAGCGCGCAGTTTGATTCAGGAAATATTGAGGTTATTAAGGCAGAATCTCCTCATGATATTCGTCTTAATATCAAAAAAGATAATGGTTCAGACTTTTATCAATGGTTTCATTTTCGCCTAACAGGGGCAAAAGGGCAGCTTTGTTCTATGACAATCGAAAATGCGGATGGCGCTGCCTATAAAGAAGGCTGGCCTGATTACCAAGCGGCCGCCTCTTATGACCGGGAACATTGGTTTCGGGTCAGTACAGTTTATAAAGATGGGCAATTAACTCTTCAACATATCCCTGAAACAGATAGTGTTTATTATGCTTACTTTGCCCCCTATTCTTATGACCGTCATCAAACGCTTATTTCTACGGCGGCGGCGCATGATGGGGTCTCGCTTGAGGTGATTGGTCAAACCTGCGATGGGCGTGACCTTGATCTTTTAACCATTGGCACTCCAAATAGCATGGGAGGAGAGGGCAAAAAGAAAATCTGGATTTACGCACGCCAGCATCCGGGAGAGACAATGGCGCAGTGGCTAGCTGAAGGCATTTTAAACCGCTTTTTAGATGATACAGATGCGCTTGCAAAGAGTCTGCTTGAAAAGGCGGTTTTCTATATCATGCCCAATGTTAACCCCGATGGTTCTGTCCGTGGTCATCTGCGCTGTAATGCGGCTGGGCGTAATCTTAACCGTGAATGGGAAAGCCCCTGCAAAGAAAAATCCCCTGAGATTTATTATCTACGGGCAAAGATGGATGAATATGGCGTTGATTTCGCTCTTGATTGTCATGGTGATGAGGCTTTGCCCTATAATTTTATAGCTTCTTTTGACGGCATTCCTAATTTGGACGCTGACAAGTTAGAAACCTCTTACCAATATCAGCGTGCCTTGATGAGTATTAATCCTGATTTCCAAATGGAAAAAGGCTATGATGTTGATCCTGCGGGAACGGCAGATCTTTCGATTAGTACCAACCAAGTCGCTCATCGCTACGGCGCTGTTGCGATGACGCTCGAAATGCCCTTTAAAGATACCGAGCGCACCCCCAATACAGAAACAGGCTGGTCGCCTGCCCGCAGTATTAAATTGGGCTATAGCTGCCTTGATGCTCTCTCTTTAACCTTTAACCGGCTTTAACCTTTAACCGGCTTTAATTTTTAACAGATTGTAATTTTATGGATGTTGTTACCGCTTTTACCACAGATATGATCAAAAGCCTTATGGATGATCTGCCGCAAAAGGACTTAAAAATTCTAGAACAAGCAGAGCAGCGACAAGAAATGCTCACCAAGCCTTCGGGGGCTTTGGGCAGGCTTGAAATTATTACGGTCGAGCTTGCCGCTTGGCAGAGCAAAGTGAACCCCACGCTTGACAATGTCCAGTGCCATATTTTTGCAGGAAATCACGGCATAGCCCAAAGAGGCGTATCAGCATTTCCCTCGAGCGTTACGGCTCAAATGGTGCAAAATTTTGAAAATGGCGGTGCGGCTATTAACCAGCTTTGCGAAGCCTACGGCGCAAAATTACAGGTCACTGAAATTAATTTAGATGAGCCGACAAAAGATTTTACGAAAGAGCCTGCCATGAGCCTTCTGGAAACAGAAGAAGCCTTTGCCATTGGTCAATATCAGCTTGATCCGAGTTCTGATCTTATCTTGGTGGGTGAAATGGGCATTGGTAATTCTACTGTTGCTGCTGCGATTTGCTACTTTCTTTACGGCGGCGAGCCAAGCGATTGGACAGGCAAAGGCACAGGCGTTAATGAAGAGATTATCAAAAGAAAAAACACCCTTTTAGAAGAAGCGATGATACAGCACGGCGCAGAAATTAAGGGTAACCCTCTTAAAATATTGCAATATGTGGGAGGGCGAGAATTTGCGGCTCTTTGCGGGGTTATTTTTGCCGCTCGGCTTCATAAAGTGCCTGTTATTTTAGATGGTTTTATCAGCACAGCCGCCGCCGCTATTTTACATAGTATGAATGACACCGCTCTAAAGCACTGCCTTGCAGGTCATGTTTCAAGCGAACAAGCACACCGAAAACTGCTCCATAAAGTACGTCTTAAACCCCTGATAAATTTTGATATGAGACTGGGCGAAGGCTCTGGTGCAGCTCTTGCTTTGGGAGTTTTAAGAGGCGCTGTCGCAGTTCACAATGGAATGAGTACATTCGAAGAAGCCGCTGTCTCTCATAAAAACAGCGGTGTAAAGCAATAACCTAGAGGTAAGTATTTGGAAACAAGCCTAAATAAAAAGTTCACTCTGGGGAAGAGAAAAAAATTAGTCTTAGGCAGGTTGTTTTTATGTTTTTTCCCTATATGCAGCCCAGTATTGATCTTGCAAACAACGTGATTAAAGGCTTGAAAAATGAGCAAGCCTGATTTAAAGTTTAAGTTTAAGCCCCATATAAATATTGTTAAAAATGGTTTTTTTAAAAGATAAATAAACTAGTCTTAAACAAGTTATGCCTCTGCTCTGGACCCTCTTAAAAGAATTTTTACAATGACCCTTTTCAAAGATATTTTAGCCGCTTTCCTCTTTCTTACTAGATTCCCTTTGCCCGCGTCAGATGCCATAAGAATGCGCCCGATCACCTCTTGTTATTGGGCGTTTCCTCTGGTTGGCATGGTCATCGGCACCCTCATGGCAGGGCTTTATTATCTTAGCCTATGGGCAGGGCTTTCCCCTCTTATTTCTATTATTTTAACCCTTATCGGGTCTGCTATAATGACGGGCTGCTTTCATGAAGACGGGCTTGCCGATATGGCGGATAGTTTTGGCGGTTGGGGCTGTAATAAGAAACTGGCGATCATGAAAGATAGTCGTATTGGAACTTATGGCTCGGTTGCTCTTATTCTTATTTTTGCATTAAAAATTGCGGCTCTTAGTGAAATATCGAACAAGATCTTGCTCTCTGATATGATTGAAACGAGCATAAAATATGATTTTACTCTCCCCCCCATGCTGATTTTTTTTACTGTAATATCCTGCCTCTCCCGAAGCTTTATTTTCATTCCCTGTCTTTTTCTAAAGCCTCTTTCAGAAATAACCAACAGTGGAAGCACAACATTTCCAAAGCTTATCATTCCGCTTATTCTTGGAATAATGATTTCTTTTTTACTGCTGCCGATCATGATCGCTTTTCTTTTAAATATTTCTGCCCTAATAATGTCCCTAATCATAACCGCTATAAGCTACCGTCAAATTAGAGGTTATACAGGGGATGTTTTAGGTGCAACCCAGCAAATGAGCGAAGCTGCTCTCTATCTTAGCCTCACCCTTGTTATTTAATCTATTGACCAATAAAACGCTTCTCCCTATATATAGCCCCATCCTTGCAAGACTATAGATTGATTGTTGGCGAGGGCAAGACCCAAGGTTTATAGTTGGTAATAAGAGGTTCGTTTTAACGAGCCTTTTTTATTGGATGGTTTTCACTCTTTTAGTAAGGTTTTTTCACTAGGGAAAATAGCACGCCCCTTTAATATTGGTTCTTCCAAGCCCCATCGAGAACCAGCGTTTCCCCGACCATATAATCACTCGCTCTGCTACCGAGGTAAAGGGCTGTGCCTGCGATGTCTTCTGGCTCGCCAAGCCGTCCTTTGGGAATGGTTTTTATCACCGCTTCTTTATGATGCTTTAGCAGCCCCTTTGTCATTTCACTTGGGAAAGGGCCAGGAGCGATGGCATTGGCATTAATATTCTCTTCAATTAATTTCTTGCCAAGAACTTTTGTCATATGAATAACCGCCGCTTTACTTGCCGAATAGCTGTAGGTTTCATATTCAGGAACCCATTTGCCATCTACAGAGGCGATATTAATAATTTTTGCCCCCTTCTTGGCGGCTTTTAAGAGGGGCATCATTTTTTGGATAAGAAAGAAAATGCTTTTTACATTCAAATCCATGATTTTATCCCATGCTTGTTCCGAAAAACCCTCAAAAGGAGCAAGCCATACAGCCCCTGCATTATTAACGAGGATATCAATCGATTGTTCTTTTTCCATAATCCCAGAAACAAAAGCCTCTATACCCTCCAGCGTAGATAAATCCGCTTGTACAGCGATCACTTGCCCAGAGCAAGGCAAAGCATTTAGCTCATCCGCTTTATTTTGACAATCCCCTAATTTACGAGAACAAATATAGGTTTTTGCGCCATTTTCGGCAAAGCCGCGGGCAATCATTGCCCCAATGCCGCGCGAGCCGCCTGTGACCACGGCGGTTTTTCCTGAAACGTCAAATAGGTTTTTCATCGCTCTTTTTCTCTTTAGGGTGCGTCAAATTGATTTTCGGGCAGCGCGCTGATAAAAGCATCTAAATTATTAAGATTATCCGTAATGCGAAGAATATTCGGGAAATCATCTAAAGGACAGTCAAAACGCACCGCATTATAAACCTGCGGTACAAGGCAAACATCCGCAAGAGTAACATTGTCCCCATGGCAATATGTGCCTGTGTCTTGCTGCGTTAAGATTGCTTCAAAGGCTTTGAAGCCTTCTAATATCCAGTGGTGATACCAAGCTGTTTTCTGCTCCTCCGTCACCTCTAACGCTCCCGTTAAATATTTTAACACTCGAAGATTATCAAGAGGATGAATATCACAGGCAATAATGCCCGATAGCCAGCGCACCCTTGATCTTCCTGTCGCATCTTTTGGTAAAAGAGGAATCTCTGGGTAGGTTTCTTCCAAATATTCAAGCACCGCTATGGACTGCGCCATGCTAACCTCTTTATCTTTGAAAAAAGGTACAAACCCCTGCGGATTTAAATCAAGATACTCACTAGATTTATGATCTCCCTTTAAAAGAGAAAGCGAGATATGATCATAGTCAAGCTGTTTTAAATTAAGTGCAGTGCGAACGCGGTACGCCGCAGACGATCTAAAATATCCTGTAAGCTCCATCTTATAAATCCTTTTAAGGCGTATATTTTACAATTTTTTGGTCAATGCGTCCAAAAATACTATGTCCTTCTTTATCAAACATATCAATTTCAATACGGTCGCCAAATTTCATAAATTCAGTGCTTGCTTTGCCGTCTTTAATGGTCTCAAGGCAGCGTACTTCTGCAATGCAGCAAGAGCCATCTTCTGATCCCTTATTTGAAACCGTTCCCGATCCAATAACCGTTCCCGCCACCAATGATCTCGCTTTTGCCACATGGGCGATAAGCTCTGGAAAATTGAACGTCATATCAATACCTGCATTGGGCGAGCCAATTTTTTTACCGTTCCAGACCGTATGAAGCGGAAGTGAGACTTTACTTCCGTCCCATGCCTCTCCAAGCTCATCTGGCGTGACAAAAACCGCTGCAAAAGAAGTCCAAGGCTTTGATTGATAAAAACCAAATTGCTTGCCAAGCTCGGCAGGAATCAAATTACGAAGTGAGACATCATTTAAAATTGCCAGCAGTTTGATATGTTTTTTTGCATTTGCCGCCGTCACCCCAGCAGGCACATCATCGGTAATCACTGCTACTTCTGCTTCAAAATCAATGCCCCAATCTTCTGATTCAAGCAGAACATCATCTCTGCCACCAATAAACGCATCTGATGCGCCCATATAAACAAGCGGGTCTGTCCAGAAACTTGGCGGCAGTTCCGCGCCCCGTGCTTTACGAACAAGTTCCACATGGGTCACATAGGCGCTGCCGTCAACCCAGTGATAAGACCGAGGTAAAGGCGCGTCACAAGCCGCAGGATCAAAATCAAAAGTGCCTTCGCATTTACCAGCCATAAGATCATCAAATAATGCGGTAAGTTTCGGTTCAGCCGCCGCCCAATCATCAAGAGCCGCCTGAAGCGTTGGGTAGAGACCCTGCGCCGATACGGCTTTTGAAAGATCACGGCTTACAACAACCAATGCACCATCACGTCCCGATTTTAGTGAAGCAAGTTTCATATCTTTAATCCTTAAACATTTAAAATCTTAATATTTTTTGATATTCATAGCCTAGAATGCTGAAAAAAGATGTTCAAAAGC
The DNA here is from genome assembly GCA_016744185.1 of Emcibacteraceae bacterium. Classification (GTDB taxonomy): domain Bacteria; phylum Pseudomonadota; class Alphaproteobacteria; order Sphingomonadales; family Emcibacteraceae; genus Pseudemcibacter. The sequence continues at coordinate 18,393 of JADGEY010000002.1, forward strand.
ATATAAATTGACTAATATCATCTTAGAGCTATTTATAGTTACAAATGAAACCTCTTGCAAGCAGATAAGCAACCCTAAAATAATACTGTATAACTGGGATTAAAGATTGTCAAAAAAACTCGCCCTTTCAAAGAAACTTATTTTAAAAGAATTTTTACCCTATAAGATTTCCTATCTTGCAGGTATTATTGGCAAAGAAATTAATCATCTTTTTATCAAGCGGTATGATCTTTCATCAGCTGAATGGAAAGTCATCGCTCTTTTATATGAGCAGCCTATAATTTGCGCTTCAGAAATTACATGTTATATTGCTCTTGATAAAGTTGCTGTTAGCCGTGCGGTTAAAAGTTTAATTGTAAAAAATTATGTCTTTAAGAAAGCGGCATCAATAGACAAAAGAAGGTATCTATTGACCTTAACGGATAATGGACAAAAGGTTTTTAAGACTATTGAACCGCTTGTTTTAAAATATGAAGAAAAGATAACCCGCAGCCTATCAAAGAGTGAAGAAAAAATATTTAATGAATTATTGGGGAAAATGACCCGTTACGTCGAAAAAACCTAGAAAATAAAAGAGTAATAAAATGCGTTCCTTAACAATATATGAAATCATTGCCATCATTTTAATTGTAATCGTTGGATTATTATTCCCTGTTATTATGAGAAAGCTTATGGCATCTGAAAAAAAAGTCAGTCAAGAAACATATGATGAATTAGACGCACTTTACGGTGGCAAAGAAAAGATGAACGCTTTTCTTTTTATTCTTGGGTTCTTGCCCCCTGTATTAATGGTTTTTCAAGCAAAAATTGGCTGGTGGATAGGGCTAGGCTTTGGACTTGGTGTTTTGCTCCCCTGCCTTATGTGTCTTTTCCAAGCAATGCGTGCTGGGTCAGTTTCTGAATTTTTAGAATATTTAGAACTTAAAAATAATATAAAAAAATCTTTTATTATCGTATTTTATAGTATTTTCATTTTAATCGGAGTTATATCTGCCATTATGCTCATGATGAATTTTTCTGTAAATTAGCCTTCGCTCTCATGAACGCATCTTGTCAGAATATCATTTTCTTCCTGCGGGAAATATTGATCGAAAATTGTGGCTATTGCCCGTAAATAATGCCGTCCTTCAAATTCAATTTTAAAGGCGGTTTTTTTACGGCTCATATAGCCTGCCTCTACAAGCTGGTCTAGCATTGCTTCTTCCTGCATAAAATCATAATCACTATCATGGTTTTTTGCGACCGCCCAAGGGTCAATCTTGCCGTAACACATCAGGTCTGAAATAATATCATAAAACATTCGGTCATCCGCAGAAATTGCAACGCCCCGCACCACAGGGGACAGGCCTTCTGCAATTTTAAGAGGATAGCTATGCAGGCTCGGAGCATTTTGTACATATCCGCCGTCAAGCTTGCTAATAGAAGATGCACCAAAACCGATCATTGTATCTGCTCTATCCACTGAATACCCTTGAAAGTTTCGCTTAAGAGTGCTTTCTTTTTTTGCCTTTAATAATGTATCTTCGGGCAGAGAAAAATGATCTAAGCCAACTTCTTCATAGCCATTGCTAAGAAAAGTCTCCCGAGCGATTTCAAACATTGCGCCCCGCTCTGCCGGGGCTGCCATCGGATGTTCGTCCAGCATGGTCATATGAGATTTCATCCACGGCACATGAGCATAGCCAAAAAGAGCAACCCGTGACGGCTCAAGCTCAATTGTTTTAAGAACGTTTGTCCGAATGCTCTGTACTGTTTGATACGGCAGCCCATAAATAAGATCAAAATTAATATTCGTTAGACCATGATCCCGAAGCCATTTTAAATTATCCTGAATAAGCGCCATCGGCTGTACACGGTTAATCACTTCTTGTACTTTTAAGTCATAATCCTGAATGCCAAGGCTAACGCGGTTTACCCCTGACTTAACATATGATTTAACCATATTTTCATTTAAAGTACGGGGATCAATTTCAACCGCATATTCATCAATATGGGACAAATCATAAAGCTGTCCAATTTTTGCGGTTAATCTTTCAAAATCTTCTGGCGTTAAGATAGAGGGCGAGCCGCCGCCAAAATGAATATGGCTCACTTCCCGCCTGCCTGTCCAGCCGCCAATAAGATCAACCTCTGCCAAGAGTGACGTTAAATAGTCAGATACTGCATCATATTGCCGTGTGATTTTCGTAAAGCAGCCGCAAAACCAGCACATTTTCTCACAAAAAGGAATATGAAAATAAAGACTAACAGGATCATTTTTGGGAAGGGCATTGAGCCACCTTTGATGAGTGCCTTCATTAAGCTCTTTAAATTCAAGAGCGGTCGGATAAGATGTGTATCTTGGCAGACGCTTTGTGGCTTTTTGAACCCGTGAGACCCGTTTCTCACCCTTTATTCCCACTTGAATCTGGGATTTCGTGCTTAAAAGAGGTGCAGCACTTTCAGAAACCACATGTTTTTTAGAAGTCAAAGCAGATACCTTTTGATATTATGTAAAGAGCCTAGAGAAGCCCGCTTATTTAAAAGCTTTAAAAGCCATGATCGTAAAAGTATCTCTAATGCCTTCTACTGTCTGAACTCTCTCATTGACATAACGGCCGATATCTTCACTATCATCTAAATGAATTTTGATCATTAAATCAAATGCACCAGAGATTGAATAAATCTCCTCCATTTCTTCTAGGCTATCAACCAAACCCTCTGCAACAGCGTAGACTTTACCAAGTTCGCATTTAATTTGTACGAAAATATTTTTCATTATCTTCTTCTTTTTAATGTTATTTAAGTTTTACAGTTTACCCTCTATTGCCCCGCTTGTAAATCCATCTTCCACGCTCTTAAAAAAAATTGTGTTCTGCGGCAAATCCATTTATAATACAGCTATAAATTTAAGAGAGATAAAAACATGTCCCATAAGATATTTACAGTTAAAAATACTATTCGGTTTAATCATTGCGATCCCGCTGGCATTGTTTTTTTTCCTCGGTATTTTGAAATGATGAACCGTGCGCTGGAAAAATTCTTTACGGAAATTCTTGGCAAAAGCTTTCAAGATTTTATGAATGAAAATATCATTACCCCGACCTGCCATATTTCGAGTGATTTTATTTTACCTTGCCGCTTAGAAGAAAAAATTTCCATTCACTTAACTCTTAGTAAAATAAGCCGCAGCACGGCTTATTTTAACTATGAATTTGAAGGGGAAGACGGTGGCAAAAGACTAAATATTAAGCAAATCATCGTCATGACAGATCACCAAAAAATGAAAAGCATCTCTATTCCAGAAGAGATTAGAAAAATCATGGAAGAATATTTAGCTTAAATTTTTAATTTAAACCGCTGAATTTTACCTGTTTCTGTTTTGGGCAAGGCTTTTACAAATTCTATCGCTCTTGGGTATTTATAAGGCGCAATATTCTCTTTTACAAAATCTTGAATATCTTTAATAAGAGCCGCTTGCTCATAGCTCTTTACTTGAGCCTTAAGAACAATAAAGGCTTTAATAATTTGCCCTCGGTCTTCATCATCAGCCCCAACAACAGCGGCTTCTAAAATATTAGAATGATTGAGTAGACAGTTTTCAACCTCTGGTCCAGATACATTATAGCCCGATGTAATAATCATATCATCGGCGCGGGCTAGAAAATGAAAATAGCCCTCTTCATCTTGAAGGTAGGCATCTCCCGTAAAATTCCAGCCTTCTTTTACATAGTCTTTTTGCCGTGCATCATTTAAGTATTTACAGCCCGTCGGGCCTTTTACTGCCAGCAGTCCCACTGTCCCTCGGGGCAGCTCTTTCATATTATCCTTATCTAAAATCTTCGCTTCATAGCCATAAAGTGCTTTCCCTGTAGAGCCGTCTTTAATATCAGCCTCCGTCGCTGAAAGAAAAATATGGATCATTTCCGTTGTGCCAAGCCCGTCTGTCATAGAAATCCCCGTAGCGACCCGCCAAGCATAATAGGTGCTAAGCGGTAGGTTTTCACCCGCAGCAACGCATCCTTTAAGGCTAGAAAGATCATAGTCCGGCACGTCCGGTAGCATCGCACGGTACGCTGTCGGGGCGGTAAAGCTCCATGTGACTTTATAATCTTCAATGGCTTTTAAATAAATTTCAGGCTGTGCCTTTTCAAGCATAACAACCATCGCTCCTGCGTAAAGCGGAAAGCATAAAAGAGCTCCAAGACCAAATGTAAAGGCAAGGGGCGGGCTGCCGATAATCACATCTTTATTATCAAGCCCGAGTAGCTTATCTCCCACACAGATGCACATAGAAATAATATCTTGGTGATAATGCATGCAGCCTTTCGGCTCTCCTGTTGTTCCGCTGGTAAAAGCGATAAGCGCCACATCTGTAGCGTAAGATTTATGCGGCTTGAAATTTTTATCTTGCTGCGTCATTTCTCTCTTAATGTCTTCAAAGAACATCATTTTTTTAAGATATTGAGATTGTTTTTGCGCTTCAATCATTTCTGTTTTAAGAGCATCATCACACAGAGAAAAAGAAACTTCCGCTTTTTCAATAATTGGTACTAAATCACTAGTCCGAAGAAGAGGCATGGTTGAAACCGCAACAGCGCCCACCTTTAACGCAGCAAGCCAGCATGCCATCATTATCGGATTATTAAAACTGCGCAGCAAGATTCTATTGCCTGACTTTACGCCCATTTTAGATTTTAAAAGATGAGCAATTTGATTGGATTTATCTTCTAGCTCTTGATAAGTCCAACCATAATCTAACGTCTGTACGGCGCATTTATTCCCAAGGTCTTTGCCCAAAGCCCGCTGCAGAAGGAAATCTGCGGCATTTAGATATTCTGGATATTCAAATTCTGCCTTAGATAATAAAAAATCAGGCATATCCTCTGATTTTGGTAAATTTTTACATATAAAATTATCTTCATAAGCTGTCTTATGTCCCATATTTTTCTCAACCCTTATTTTTTGTTTTTATATATCTTACTCTAACATCACCTGCCCTGCAATGATAAGTTTTTGAACTTCTGATGCCCCTTCATAAATGCGGAGCGATCTAATCTCCCTGTATAGTTTTTCTATTTTTTCACCGTAGACCACGCCCTGTCCGCCAAAAATTTGAACCGCATCATCAATAATTTTTTGTGCTGCTTCTGTGGCAAATAATTTTGCCATCGATGCTTCTTTGGTAATGCGTGCGCCCGTTAAGTCTTTAACCCAAGCGGCGCGGTAAATAAGCAAGGCTGATGCTTCTATATTTAAAGACATGCCGCCAATTTTTGACTGAATAATTTGTAGGTCAGCCATCTTTCCGCCAAACATATCACGGCTTTTCGCCCGCTTTACCGCAAGAATTGCCGCTGATTTTGCAAAGCCTAATGCCGCTGCGCCCACTGTTGATCTAAAAATATCCAGCGTTGCCATAGCATAAGCAAAGCCCCTGCCTTCTTCCCCAATTAATGCGGATTTTGGAATGCGGCATTCTTTTAAAATAACTTTTGAAAGAGGGTGGGGCGCAGAAATTTCAATTGGCTCTGAATAATCATCAAGCCCCTCTGTCGCTGCATCGATAATAAAAGCGGATATATTTTTCGATCCGCTTTTTGCGCCTTCTAGCCGTGCAAAAAGAACATATTGATGGGCAATCCCCCCATTTGAAATCCATGTCTTTTCCCCATTCAAAATAACATCATCGCCTTCCCAGCGGTAAGAACAGCTCATCGCTGCCACGTCTGATCCTGCATTAGGCTCAGACAGAGCAAATGCCGCAATATAGTCCCCCCGTTCAATCGGTTTTAGATATTTTTCTTTTTGCTCTTTTGAGCCATAAAGGCTAATCGTGCCGCTGCCCAGCCCCTGCATCGCAAAAGCAAAATCCGCAAGTCCATTATAGCGGGCAAGCGTTTCTCTTATCAGGCAAATCGACCTTACATCTAGCTGTTCAAAAATGCCGCCCTGCGCGCGTGGCACGATATATTTAAGCCAGCCTGCCTTCCCAAGCTGCACGACAAGTTTCTTACAAACCGCCCGAGCCTCTGATCTTTTAGAAGAAATATTAGTTAGATTTTCTGCTGCCCATTTTTCAAGCTCGCCCGATAGCTTTCGATGGTGATTCTCAAAAAAAGGAAGATTATTTTGAGCTTCTTGCCCGCTCCAAGAGTTTTTGAACTTTTGACTTGTGGGCGGGTTATTTTTTTGGGTTTGATTTTTGGGGGGCATGCTTAATCCCCTTTGAATTCTGGACGCTCTTTAGCGACAAAGGCTTCATAAGCCCGTCCAAAATCTTTAGTTTGCATACAAATGGCTTGGGTCTGCGCCTCGGCTTCTATTGCACTGTCCAAAGACATATCCCATTCTTGCGCCAGCATCGTCTTGGTCATCATATGTCCAAAATTTGGACCCGATGCGATACGCTGCGCAAATTTTAACGCTTCATCTAACAGACCCGAAGAAGGGATAATTTTATTATAAAAGCCCCACCGCTCGCCCTCATCCGCAGACATGCTTCTGCCTGTAAAAAGCAGCTCTGATGCCCGCCCCTGCCCAATCATTCTTGGTAAAAGAGCGCAGGCACCCATATCACAGCCCGCAAGCCCCACTCGGGTAAATAAAAATGCTGTTTTCGCCTCAGGCGTAGCAAAACGAATATCAGATGCCAGTGCGATCATCGCCCCAGCGCCCACGCAGACCCCATCAATCGCCGTGATAATAGGAACGCCGCATTTAATCATTGCTTTGACTAAATCCCCGGTCATTCGGGTAAATTCAAGCAGCCCCTTCATATCTTTTTTAATCAGCGGCGCAATAATATCATGCACGTCACCGCCCGAACAAAAATTATCCCCGTTAGAAGCGAAAACCACCGCCCCAATATCATCGGCATAGGCAAGTTTACGAAAAAAATCCCGAAGCTCGGCGTAGCTTTCAAAGGTGAGGGGGTTTTTACGCTCTGGGCGGTTTAATTTAAGGACTGCAACTTTCCCCTGCATCTCAAAAATAAAATTTTCCGCCTTATAATCTGCAAGTTTCATCAACTGCCTTTCTTAAAATCTACAAACCTGCCCTAAAATCTAAAAGCTTGTTCTATAGGTCTTTATTATTTTTATGCTTTAAACTTGCCCGTAGAGCGTCCATTTGCTCGGTAATAATATCAAGGTCAGAATCCTCTATATCTCCAAAAATTTCATTGATCCATTCTTCATGAACCCTTGCCATTTTTTTAAAAGAACTTTTACCTTTTGCCGTAAGCCCAACAGAGAAAACTCTTTTATCTGTCGGCAATGCCCATCTTTTTACCAGCCCCTCATTTTGAAGCCTTTCAACAATGCCCGTCACATTACCGTTCGATACTAAAAGCTGTTTGGAAAGCTCGCCCATCGTCAGCCCCGCAGGACATCTATCAAGCGCAGACATTAAATCAAATCTTGGCAGGGTCACGTCAAATTCAGAGCGAAATCTATTTCTAATTTCTTTGACGATAATATTACTATTGGTAATCAGTCTAATCCATGTGCCTAACCGTTTTTTTTCTAGTGATGTCATTAAATTTCACCTCCTGCTACTGCTACTGCCTGTCCATTAATAGCAGATGATCGATCATCTGCGATCCAAAGAACAGTATCGGCGACTTCGCTGGGTAAGACAAATCTTTTCTGCGGATTATGCGCAGAAAGTTCAGCCTGCGCCTCTTTTGCACTGCGGCCTGTTTTTTCCATAATATTTTTAACCGCTTTTCGGGCAATTTCTGTATCTGTAAATCCTGGGCAGACGCAGTTTACCGTCACGCCTTTTGCCGCAACCTCAAGGCTTAACGCACGGGTCAGCCCCAAAAGCCCATGTTTTGCCGCTGTATAGGCGCTCACATAAGCATATCCTTTAAGGGCGGCGGTGCTTGCAATATTAATAATGCGTCCAGATTCTCTGCTGACCATGCCTTCCAGACAATTTTGAATACATAAGAAAGACCCCGTTAGATTTACATCTAACATTAACTGAAAATCTTTCAGCGTGGTTTTCTTAAAAGGCAGGCTCACCGCTTGCCCTGCATTATTCACCAAAACATCAATCGGACCAAAAGCATCTCTTGCTTGCTCAAAGGCCTTGGCAACCATCTCTTCGTCTGTTACGTCACACTGGGCGGCAAATATATTATCATGCTCATCCGCTTTTTCCCGAAGAGCCATCAGGTTTCGCCCCATGATCGTAACATTTGCGCCGGCTTCTAATAAACCATCAACCACCGCCGCCCCAATGCCAGATGCGCCGCCCGTTACCACCGCATGTTTTCCTGTTAAAACAGTCATTTTTATCCTTTAAGCATTAATTGCCATTTCCGCTGCTCTTTTTAAATTAATCTCTAACTGGTTAAAAGCGGTGAGATATTGTTTGGGAACGTCAACCGCTTCGCCGTGATATTCCAGTTCTGCGGCGGCTCTAATCGTCCAGTTTGGATCCATCAAATGCGGACGGCCAATAAGAACAAGATCAGCCCGCCCTGCGGCAAGGATACTATTAACATGATCGGTTTCAAAGATATTTCCGACCGCCATTGTTGCGATCCCTCCATCATTGCGGATTCTGTCCGATAAAGGTGTCTGGAACATCCGTCCATAAATAGGGAATATTTTTTCCTTCGTCATGCCTGATGACACATCGATAATATCCGCCCCCGCCTGCATAAAGGCTTTTGAAATAAGAACGGATTCTTCTGCTGTTACGCCTTCTCCTTCATCTTCGAGCCAGTCTGTGGCGGAAATACGCACGGAAATAGGTTTATCTTCTGGCCATGCGGCACGCACCGCTTTAAAGACTTCCAAAGGAAAACGCATTCTATTTTCTAATGATCCGCCATATTGATCTGTCCGCTGGTTGCTCAGCGGTGAAATAAAGGAAGAGAGCAAATAGCCGTGAGCCGCATGAAGTTCAATCATATCAAAACCCGCATCATTCGCCCGTTTTGTCGCTTGAACAAAACCGTCCAGCACAATTTTAAAATCTTTTTCTTCCATCGCGCGGGGGGTTTGGTTTTTATCACTCCATGCTATGGCAGAAGGTGAGATAAGCTCCCACGCTCCTGTCTCCAGCGCCACATCATAGCCTTCCCAGCCGACTTTTGTTGCGCCCTTACGTCCTGCATGTCCGATCTGGCAGGCAATTTTACAGCCGGCTTTATGAGCATATTGAGTAATTCTTTTCCATGCAGTGACATGCTCATCCGTATAAAGCCCTGCGCAGCCTGGCGTTATGCGTGCATCAGCAGAAATATTGGTCATTTCAGTATAAAGAAGAGCCGCTCCGCCCATGGCTCTTGCGCCGTAATGTACCAAATGGAAATCATCTACAAGACCGTCTTTTGCGCTATACATCGACATGGGAGAGACGCAAATGCGGTTTTTAAGCTTCATATTGCGGATCCTATAGGGCGTAAACATTGGTGGGATAGCTTTATCTTGAGCTTTGCCGTAAGCTTTCGTGGCAAATGATTTTTCAACTTTTTCAAGCCATTCTTTATCCCTTAGCCGTAAATTTTCATGGCTAACCCGCTGCGACCTTGTAATACAGCTATAAGCGAATTGAAGCGTATCAAAATCTACATATCTTTCTAAATCTTCAAACCATGTCATGGAATTACGGGCCGTGGATTGAAGTTTTAAGGCTTCTAACTCACGTTCTTCTTGGTAAGATTTTAGCCCCTCATCAAGGTTTAAGTCAGAATTCAAATGTCTCGCAAGAGAGATTGCATCTTCAAAGCCAAGCTTCGTTCCTGAACCAATTGAGAAATGAGCTGTATGAGCCGCATCACCGATTAAAACGATTTTACCCTTAATCCACTCTTTACATAAAATACGAGGGAACTGCATCCATGCAGAACCCCGAATATGCGCTGATTTCATCATCAGCTCATTATTATCTAAATATTTTTCAAATATCTTCTCGCAGGTGCGGGCGCTTTCATCTTGCCCCATTTTATCAAAGCCCCAAGCCTTATAAGTCTCATCACTACATTCAACAATAAAAGTAGAGGTGGTCTCATCAAACTGGTAAGCATGAGCAAAAACCCAGCCATGCTCTGTATTTTCAAGCGCAAAGGTAAAGGCATCATTGAAATTTTTATGCGTGCCGTACCAGACAAAATGATTGGGACGCACATCAATATTACAGTCAAATGCTTTAAGGTCACTATTTCTAACCCCGCTGTTAATCCCATCAGAGGCAACAATCAGATCAGCCCAGTCAAATTCACTTTGCACCCTCGCCGCATCAAATTCATGTTCAAAAACAATTTTCACCCCAAGCTCTTCCGCACGGGTATAAAGAATTTCGAGCATCCGCTGGCGGCCGATACCGATAAAGCCATGCCCGCCCGATCTTTCCACTTCACCGTTAATATGAATATCAACATCATCCCAGCGGATTAGCTCATTAATCATCACATCTGCGGAAATAAGATCATTTTCTTTTAAATTATCCATAGTTTGATCGGAAAAGACAACGCCCCAGCCAAATGTATCGGCTCTTTGATTACGTTCATAAATTGTAATTTCATGGCTAGAATCACGAATCATCATTGAAATTGCAAGATATATTCCAGAAGGACCACCGCCCAATACTGCTATTTTCATTTGTCTATTCCTTTATATTTATCATCATAGTAAAATATACTTTAGACCTATAATATATGGGTATTATAGGTCTAAAGTTTTACAGTATACGCCCTGATAAATTATTTATATTGGCAATCATATTAATAATGTTGCACATATTTTTCTTTTTTGTTGATTTTATTTTAAGCATGAAATAGTTTTAAAAGCAAGATCAATTTTATTAAATAAAATAAGGATATATGCATGGTCATTCTTCAGCCCCCCAATTGGAAACGCCCAAAAGGTTATTCTAACGGCATTAAAGCCTCTGGGGAAATGATTTTTATTGCAGGCGTGGTCGGCTGGGACGAGAATGAAGTCTTTACAGGTAAGGACATCGTCTCGCAGTTTAGGCAAGCCATCGTCAATATTCTTGCAATTTTAAAAGAAGCAGACGCAGAGCCAAAACATATGGTACGCATGACATGGTACGTAAAAGACATGCAGGGCTATAGAAATAACATAAGAGAAATTGGTCTTATATACCAAGAGCTTTTGGGGAAATCTTTTCCTGTTATGTCCTGCATTGGCGTAAATGACCTTGTAGAAGAGCAGGCGCTGCTCGAAATAGAAGTAACGGCTGTGCTAGAGAAATAATGGCAACGCCGGCAAAATAATATTTAAATTTCGGATAAACCTATCATAAAAACGTCTATTTATTCTAGAACCATACGATTGTCATATTGATAAAGGACAGTAAGCTAGGCTATTCTACTAAAAATTCAACCGCTTAAAGGAGCTTTAAATGAGTGCAGCAAAATGGCCTTCCTCCCCTTGGGATGATATTCTTTTATTAGAAGAAAGCCTAACCGAAGAAGAAAGAATGATCAGAGATTCTGCTCATGATTTTTGCCAAAAAGAATTACAGGGCGGCGTGATGCTTGCTAATCGGCATGAGAATTTTGACCGCTCGATCATGACTAAAATGGGCGAGCTTGGGTTTTTAGGACCCACCATCGAAGGCTATGGCTGCGCAGGCGTTAGCTATACAGCTTACGGGCTTATTGCCCGTGAAGTTGAACGTGTCGATAGTGGATACCGCAGTGCAATGTCTGTGCAAAGCTCTCTTGTGATGTATCCGATTTACGCTTATGGCTCTGATGCGCAAAAAGAAAAATACCTGCCAAAGCTCTGTACAGGAGAATTTATTGGCTGTTTTGGGCTAACAGAGCCTAATGCAGGGTCTGATCCTTCTGGCATGCAAACCCGTGCAAAATCCGTAAAGGGCGGTTATAAAATTTCAGGGGCAAAAATGTGGATTACCAATTCGCCTATTGCCGATGTCTTTATTGTTTGGGCGAAATGTGATGATGGGATTGTCCGGGGCTTTATTTTAGAAAAAGGCATGGAAGGCTTATCTGCTCCTAAAATAGAGGGTAAATTCTCACTTCGGGCATCGATCACAGGTGAAATAGTCATGGATGAGGTTTTTGTTAGTGAAGATCAGCTTATGCTAAATGTACAGGGCATGAAAGGGCCTCTTGGCTGTTTGAGCAATGCACGGCTTGGTATTGCTTGGGGCGCGCTTGGAGCGGCTGAATATTGCTGGCATGCAGCGCGGCAATATACTCTTGACCGTGTCCAGTTCGGCAAACCTCTTGCAGCGACCCAGCTTATTCAAAAGAAGCTTGCCGATATGCAAACTGAAATTACGTTAGGGCTTATTTCATGCCTGCATGCCACTCGCCTTAAAGAAAAAGATATGTTATCTCCCGACGCTATTTCTCTTCTCAAAAGAAATTCATGCGGTAAGTCATTAGAAATTGCCAGAATGGCCCGTGATATGCACGGCGGTAATGGTATTTCAGATGAATTTGGAGTGATCCGTCATATGATGAATCTTGAAGCGGTTAATACTTATGAAGGAACTCATGACGTTCACGCCTTAATTTTGGGACGTTTGCAAACAGGCATTAATGCTTTTTAATAAGCTGCTTCTGTAAATAATTTAGAGTCTGGCAAACTTTAGATAACAATATGTTTCACAAAAAGCTTCGACTTTTTTTAAAGTCGAAGCTTTTTGTTCTTAAAATATAAAATTATTTAATATTTGAAAGTAATTCAGGATTTATAACAAGATTTCGAACGCCATGGGCATGATCTTCTTTAAATATATTATTCTTACACCATTTTCCAACAGAGCTAATATTTACTTTAGAAACCTTTGGTCTAACGCTCCAAGTTACTTGGAAAGGAGATGCTTTTTCATTGTACCCAGGCCCTGTAGTTGATCCTGCGTATGATACAGGCTTTCCAGTATTATCAGGAAGATGAAGAGCTTGATTCATTCCATTTTTAACGCCGTGCTTGGTTAATTTTCTAAAATCAAGCGCCTGTTTGTCATTGACCAATATATAAACTTGTGTTTCAACACGTAATTGAGGGTTTTTAATAGATTCACTTAAACAAGCCCCTAAAGTTGGACCAGGACTAACCTTAGCAGTTGAATGAACATAATGAACTTCGATAGTATCTCCTGATTGTAAGGAGCCATGCGCACTACTACAAACATTAGTCTTTGACGGCATTAATTCAGATGCCGTTAAATTACCAGAATATTTATACCCACTTTGATAGCCATGCCCATCACCATTTCCTGCATATTTAGTGAATTCTCCCCCTTTATGTTCTGCATTTTTATGAAAGTGGATATTACAAAGATTCATATTTGAATATTCGGGAGCCATGTTAAAGGCTATATTATTTTGACCCATGGTTGAATCAATATCACGTGGAGATTGAGGACCAAATCCCTTATCTTTCGTGTTTTTAGCTAACATTGCTCTTTGATCTTTAATCTTATTATCCGTAGCCACAGTCTTATGCGCTGCATTTGCAAAATCTGTTAAAATTAACATTGTTGAAATTATAGCAAATCTTTTAATAATTTTTTTTCTCATAATTATACTCTCACTTTAGTTTTTTAAAGGGACTGTGCCAGATAACGGCTTTTATATGCGTTATCTGGTAAAGAACCGTTTTTGATATTAACTCACTTTATCGAAGCTGGCGCATTAAGTAAAGATATTCAAGCGCGCGCATTGTTGCTTCTTGGTCATAATTTGCATTGCCTTTATGACCGCCTTCTATATTTTCAAAATAATAAAATGGCTGCCCATATATTTCCATTTTTGCTGCCATTTTACGGGCATGAGCGGGGTGGACTCTGTCATCTTTTGTTGAGGTGAAGAAATATACTTTCGGGTATTTCACGCCTTTTTTCAAATTCTGAAGAGGGGAATATTTACGGATAAATGCCCATTCTTCTGGCTTATCAGGATTGCCATATTCACCCATCCAGCTTGCGCCTGCTAAAAGTTTATTATAACGCTTCATATCTAAAAGCGGCACGCCGCAAATAATCGCATTAAATAAATCGGGTCTTTGAGTGAAGGACACGCCCATTAAAAGCCCGCCGTTACTGCGTCCAATTGCGCCGTAATGTTTGGGGGAACTTAATCCCGATGCTTGGACTGTTTCTGCCACGGCAAAGAAATCTTCATAGGCACGCTGGCGTTTTTCAAAAAGAGCCGCTTCATGCCATCTTGGGCCATATTCTCCGCCGCCCCGAATATTGGCAAGCACATAAGCGCCGCCCTTTTCAAGCCATAATTTACCCATCAAAGCACTATAACGAGGAAGAATTGAAATCGCAAAGCCGCCATAACCATATTGAAGAACAGGCGTGGTTTTATCCATTTTTGTTCCCTTTTTATAAATAAGGAAATAAGGGATTTTTGTACCGTCTTTACTCACCGCCCATTTTTTTTCAAGCTTTAAGCCTTTCACATCAAAACGGTGCGGAATAGATTGAACTTTTTTCTGCTCGCCCGTTTTAAAATTCATAAAATAAAGGCTGCTTGGCGTTAAAAAGCCATTGCGGACGATCAGCATATCATTGACATCACGGTCGGACGAAACGATCGACACCACATCTTCACCGCCAAAATCAATCTTACGGAAAGACCATTTTTTCCCGTCAAACTTATATTCACGAATGCGGGTTGAGACATGCTCTAACATAGAAATATAAAGCGCATCTTTTGTATGAGTTACGCCCCGAACCGTACCGCTCATACCAGGGTCAAGAACCAGCGTAAGAGTTTTAATTTTACCAGATTTCAAAAAATCTTTAATTGGGAAGCTTAGCAAACTCCCTGCCCCAAACCCCCGCCAATCTTGCCTGATTTTAAGCAGCATTTGACCTTTATAAATGCCATGAATGTTCATTTTAGCAGGGAATGGTAATTTAACAGGCTGATTGTTTTTATCTAAAATATAACGGCTTGCTTTATAAAAAGTATGACCCCGCATAATCATTTGATAATAATCCTTGCCATCTTTTAAGCGGCTTGGAAAAACGAATGTTTCTGACTTATCAAGGGTGATGACCTCTTTTGCTTCGCTTAATTTTTCTCCCCTCGTCCAAATTTTAAGCGTACGGGCATAGCCTGAATCGGTCATGCTATCCTTGCCCCAATCTGTACCCACAAGAAGCGTATTTTCATCCACCCATGAAGTAGATGATTTGGCAAGCGGAACTTCAAAGCCGCCTTTAACAAAGCTTTTTACCTTCATATCAAATTCACGGTAGACAGAAGCGTCGGTGCCGCCCGGAGATAATGTCACCATACATTTAACATTATCAGGGCCCAAACAATTATATCCTTTATAGACCCAGTTCTTGCCTTCATCTTTAGCAAGCTTATCCATATCCAGAACCGTCTCCCACACGGGCTTTCCTGCCACATATGATTTAAGGTCTGCCCGGCGTAAAATGCCCCGAATATGAGACTGGTCACGCCAAAAATTATAAATTTTATCCCCTACAATATTGCCATATGTAATGCTGTCAGAAGCGGTTAAAATTTCTTTTGCTTCACTTTTATAGGCCTCAAAACGAGGATCACGGGTTAGCTCATCTAACGTTTCTTTATTTTGTTTTTTGACCCAGTCCAATGACTTTTTACTTGTAACCTCTTCCAGCCAAAGCAGGCTTTTATCGACGGCTTCTGATTTTTCATCATTTGCATAAAGAGATGTTCCCATTGCCGCTCCTATCACCAGTGCTGCGCTTAATCCTACAAATGATTTCCTTACTAAATGATATTTCATATTTTTTCCTATTTATTTTATAAAGAAGTTCTCTCGTCCCTATGTTATAGAAAGATTATAGATTTTATATGGAATGCCAAGCAGAAAATGACTATAATGAGAGCTATAGTTTTTTATTTTGCAATCCTGCAATTTATTTATTTAAAACCCTAAAAAAATACGGATAGAAGATATGTTATTCCTGAAGATTCTTATTATCATCGGCATTGTTGCAACGATTTTTATTATGGTTAATGGCATATCTTCTATGGGAAAGCGCACGAAAGACAATAAAAGTAAAAGCAATATAATGATGCGATATAGAATTATTGCGCAGGCTCTTACCCTTGCTCTTGTCTTGCTTTATATCTTTCTCAATGAGGGGTTTTAAAAAATGGTACTTCTTAATAAAATTTATACTCGGGGCGGTGATAAAGGGCAAACGTCCCTGACCAATGGGGAGCGCACCTTTAAAGATAGCCTGCGGGTTTCATGTTACGGCACGGTGGATGAGCTTAACAGCTCGGTTGGAATCGCACGGCTGCATACGAGCAAAATGGATATTTTGGATAAAATGCTTGCCCGCATTCAAAATGATTTATTTGATCTGGGCTGTGATATTTCCATGCCTTTTGGCACAAAGCATGAAAAAACAGCTCTGCGAATTATTGCGCCCATGATTCAGCGTCTTGAAAATGAAATTGATCTGTTGAATGAAGATTTAGAGCCGCTAAATTCTTTTGTCCTGCCGGGCGGCAGTCCTGCATCCGCCTATCTTCATTTATCCCGAACCATTTGCAGAAGAGCTGAAAGACTGGCGATAAGTGCCTCTAAAACAGAAGAGATTAATCCCGAAGCTATCAAATACCTAAACCGTTTATCTGACCTGTTCTTTGTCATGAGCCGCAGCAGTAATGATAAAGGGGCAAGTGACGTTCTTTGGGTTCCTGGTTTAAATTACGATAAAGAATAAAGCGGCATTTTGCAGCAGCTAAATTTAAAGCGGGCAAATTTAAAGAAGCCAAAAAATTTAACACAGCCAAGAAATTTAAATAATTTCTGTTTTTCGCAGCCTTCTTGCAGGGCGCAGAATTGTATTTCTATTTTTAAGATCGGGATCAGATTCTGGATAATCCAATGTATAATGAAGCCCCCTGCTTTCGGTTCTAAGCAGTCCAGAGCGGACAATCAGGTCTGCGACCACCACCAAATTACGCAGCTCTAATAAATCAGATGAAACACGGAAATTACTATAATATTCCCGAATTTCCCCTGCGAGAAGATCAATGCGGTGGCGGGCGCGCTGTAGCCTTCTTGTGGTGCGGACAATCCCCACGTAATCCCACATAAAATGGCGCAGTTCATTCCAGTTATGAGAGACCACAACCTCTTCATCTGAATCCGTCACACGGCTTTCATCCCAAGGGGGGACAGAAATATCAATTGTGATCCTATCCAGCTTGCTTAAAATATCTCTGGCGGTAGTCTCTGAATAGACCACACATTCAAGTAGCGAATTGCTCGCCAGCCTGTTCGCCCCATGAAGCCCCGTATGGGCGACTTCGCCCACACCATAAAGATGTCTTACGTCAGTTTGCCCTTTTAAATTCACCATCACGCCGCCGCAGGTATAATGCGCTGCGGGAACGATAGGGACGGGGGCTTTGGTAATGTCATAGCCAAGCTCTAGGCAAAATTCATAAATGGTTGGGAAATGCTCTTTGATAAAGCCCTCTTCTTTATGAGAAATATCAAGATAAAGACAGTCAGCGCCCAGTCTTTTCATTTCATAATCAATGGCTCTGGCGACAATATCTCTCGGGGCAAGCTCTAATCTTTCATCATATTTATGCATGAAACGCTCTCCGTCTGGCAGACGTAAATATGCGCCTTCCCCCCGTAAAGCTTCGGATAAAAGAAAGGTGCGCTCTTCTGGGTGATAAAGGCATGTGGGGTGAAATTGGTTAAATTCCATATTTGCCACACGGCAGCCAAACCGCCACGCCATTGCAATGCCGTCCCCCGTCGAGCCATCTGGGTTTGATGTATAAAGATAGACGCGGCTTGCGCCTCCCGTGGCAAGCACCGTACATTTTGCCCGAAATATATCAACGCAGTCTTTTTTAACGTCCAGAACATAGGCTCCGGTGCAGGTGCGTTTATCAGGGTCGGGGTGGCAATTGCTGATTAAATCTACCGCCATATGGCTTTCAAAAAGGCTTATATTCTTATGAAGCCGCACTTGGTCTTGCAAGGACATTTGAACCTCTGCCCCCGTGGCATCATCGGCATGAATAACCCGCCTGTAAGAATGCCCGCCTTCTTTCGTTAAATGGTAATCTCCCTCAATAGCGGCTGAATCTTGCGCAGAAATATAGGTGTTTTTAGTAAAATTTACGCCCTCTCCAATCAGCCAATCAATGCTTTTTTTGCCGTTTTCAACCACATATTTTACTGTTTTTTCTTCGCATAATCCTGCGCCTGCTTCTATGGTATCTTTAATGTGATCTGCGTGGGAATCCCTTGTATCGAACACCGCTGCTATGCCGCCCTGCGCCCAATTTGTGCTGCCGCTAGAAATTTTTCTTTTTGATAGAACCGCAACTTTTGCATGATCTGCAAGCCTTAAGGCTGTGGCAAGCCCCCCTGCGCCGCTGCCGATAATTAAAACGTCAAAATCATATTTTCTAGGCATAAATTATATCTTTTTGGTTGACTGGTTTTTAGGTGGCTGGTTTAAGTTTTTGTAAGCTGAAGAAAAATATCCTCTAAATCACTTTGCGTCGTTGTCAGATCAATAATCTCAAGAGAAGCCTCCGCCAATTTTTTAAGAATTTCCCCCATATTAATCTTACTTGGGCTAAATTTTATCACAAGCGCACCATTTTTATCAATATGCGCCTGCATGTCTTTTAAAGTGTTAGGGACTGATGTTAATCTTTCTGCTCCCTGAACAATAAGCTGTTTTTCATCTAAATGCTTTAAAAGATTGGCTGTGGTATCACAGGTTACAACTTCACCATGATTAATAATAGCGATTTTATCACATAGCTCTTCGGCTTCTTCTAAATAATGCGTGGTCAGCACGATGGTTACGCCCCGTGCATTCATTTCTTTAACCTGCTGCCAGATTTTCTTGCGCAGCTCTACATCAACCCCTGCGGTTGGCTCATCAAGAACAAGGATCGGCGGATTATGAACCATCGCCTTACCGACCAAAAGCCGCCGTTTCATGCCGCCCGATAGGCTGCGGGAATAGGTCTTGGATTTATCTGTTAGCTCGACCATTTCTAAAATTTCTGCTGTGCGGCGGCGCTCTTTTGGAATGCCGAAAAACCCTGCCTGCAGCTCCAAAACTTCTCTGGCGTTAAAAAAAGGATCAAAGTAAATTTCTTGCGGTACAATCCCGATATTTGCTTTAGCATTTCTAGGGTTCTCATCAATATCAAAGCCCCAGATGCTTGCCGTTCCTGCTGTTTTTTGAACCAGCCCTGCCAAGATGTTAATCAGAGTCGATTTCCCTGCGCCATTCGGTCCTAAAAGCCCAAAGATGCTGCCTGTTTCGATTTGTAAATCAATCCCTTTAAGGGCTGTTTTTTCATCAGAGGATTTTGTTTTTTTATAGGTTTTTTTAAGACCCCTGATTTCAATTGCATATTCTGATTTCATTTTTTTGCCCTTAATCACTTTATCGCTTGTTTATTCGCTAGCATTCGTTACCTTACAAGTCAATCTTTTCAGCATTTACTTTAGGGCTGCCTTTATGAAAAAACATCTTTATCTTATCGATGGTTCTGGTTTTATATTTAGAGCTTTTCACGGCATCCCGATGCTTACCCGCCATGATGGAACGCCGATTAATGCTGTTTTGGGCTTTTGTAATATGTTTTATAAGCTTTTGCAGGATTTAAAAGACGATCAAAGCCCCAGCCATCTTGCGGTTATTTTTGATAAAGGGCGCATCACCTTTCGCAATGAAATTTACGCTGAATATAAAGCCCACCGCCCCCCTGCGCCCGATGATCTTATTCCCCAGTTTGACATTATCCGTGAAGCCGTTGGTGCTTTTGGTCTGCCGCAAATTGAAATGCAGGGCTATGAAGCCGATGATATTATCGCCACCTACGCCAGCTCCGCTGCAAAAGACGGCTATAAAGTAACCATAGTCTCTTCCGATAAAGATTTAATGCAGCTTGTTGATGATAATATAGATATGTTTGATAGCATGAAAAACCGCGTGATTGGCACAGATGAAGTTTTTGAAAAATTTGGCGTTAATCCTAATAAAGTCATTGATATTCAAGCCTTAGCAGGGGATAGCAGTGATAATGTCCCTGGCGTTCCTGGTATTGGTGTCAAGACAGCAGCTCTGCTGATTAATGAATATGGTGATTTAGATACTCTGCTTGAACGAGCCTCTGAAATTAAACAAAATAAACGCCGGGAAAATTTAATCGAATTTGCAGAGCTTGCCCGTATTAGCCGTGACCTTGTCACCTTAAAACAAGATGTTCCTGACTTAGAGCCTTATGAAAACTTCCTATTAAAAGAGGTCAATGCTGAAACCATTATTCCCTTTTTGGAAGAGCAGGGCTTTAGATCACTGCTGAATAAAGTTGTTCATAATTTGGGGACTGATTATGCGCCGCCCGAAAGCGAAAACTCTAGCCCGTCCGCCCCAAAAGAAAAAAAATATGAAACAGTGGACAGTCTGGACGCTCTAGAAAAATGGGTCAAAAATGCTAAAATGGCTCGTCAAATCGCTGTGGATACAGAAACAACATCGCTTAATGCTATGCGGGCGAATCTTGTGGGTATCTCACTTTCGTATGAATCTGGTCATGCTTGCTATATTCCTCTAAGACATGTTTCTAATGAGCCTGTAGCTGATCTATTATCAGCCCCCGCAGCCTCTGCTAAGCCTCTTAAACAAATAGATTTTAATGCAGCCCTTCAGTGCTTAAAGCCGCTTTTAGAAGACCCGTCCGTGCTTAAAATTGGTCAGAATATGAAATATGATTACCTGATCCTTTCTAAATATGGCATTGATATTTCCCCGATAGATGACACAATGCTCATGTCTTACGCTCTTGATGCTGGACGGAACAATCATGGTATGGATAAACTGGCAAAGCTGCATCTTGATCATGAAACAATCCCTTTTAAAGAGATTTGCGGGGTGGGGAAAAAGCAAATTACATTTGATAAAGTCCCTCTTGATAAGGCCGCCGTATATGCGGCGGAAGATGCGGATATTACGGGGCGTTTGCATCGATTGTTAAAGCCTCGCCTGTCCCAAGAAAGGATGACCGCTGTTTATGAGAATATTGACCGCCCTCTCGTTCCCATCATCGCAAAAATGGAAAAAGAAGGAATCCTTGTGAACCGCCAACTGCTCGCACGGCTTTCCAATGATTTTGCTGTTCGTCTTGCGGCGCTGGAAAAAGACATTCACAGCCTTGTCGGTAAAGAATTTAATATTGCATCGCCCAAGCAGCTCGGCGAAATTCTCTTTGTCGATATGCAGCTTCCCAGCGGTAAAAAGTCTAAAACAGGGGCCTATTCCACGGGCGCAGATATTTTAGAAGGGCTTGCCGCAGACGGGCATGAAGTTCCGAAGAAGGTTCTTGAATACCGAGGGCTGGCAAAATTAAAAAGCACCTATACGGACGCTTTGCAAAAAGAAATCAATGAAGATACGGGGCGCATTCATACGTCTTTCTCTCTGGCTTCTACCACCACGGGACGCTTATCATCGAACGATCCAAACCTGCAAAATATTCCCATCAGGACGGAAGAGGGGCGCAAAATTCGAGAAGCTTTCATTCCCCGCAAAGGCTATAAATTCATTGCTGCCGATTATAGCCAGATTGAACTGCGTCTGCTGGCTCATATCGCAGAGCTAGATAATCTTAAGGCTGCCTTTCATGAGGGTATCGACATTCACGCCATGACCGCTAGCGAAGTTTTCGGCGTTCCTATAGAAGGCATGGATCCGATCATTCGCCGCCAAGCTAAAGCGATCAATTTTGGTATCATATATGGCATTAGTGCCTTTGGTCTTGCCCGCCAGCTTGATATTAGCCGTACGGAAGCTAAAGGTTATATCGAGAAATATTTCAGCCGCTTCCCCGGCATCAGAGCCTATATGGAAGAGACGAAAGACTTCTGCCGAGCGCACGGCTATGTGGAAACTATTTTTGGTCGAAGATGCCACATCGCAAGCATCAATGATAAAAACGGCATGCAGCGGGCTTTTGGCGAGCGGGCGGCGATCAATGCCCCAATCCAAGGCTCTGCCGCCGATATTATCAAACGTGCCATGATCCGCATGCCCTCTGCTTTTGAAAAAGCAGGACTTATGGGGAAAATGCTCTTGCAAGTTCATGATGAACTGATTTTTGAAGTCCCTGAAAATGAGGCTGACCGTTCTATCCCCATCATTAAAGACATCATGGAAAATGCCGCCGCCCCGATACTGGACATCAGCGTTCCGCTTACGGTAGAATGCGGCGTGGGGAATAACTGGAACGAAGCGCATTAAGCATAAATATTAGAAATTTACCGTTTAAAAAGATTTATATATTACATTTACCGTTTACAAAGATTTATATACTATACAAACGTAAAGTTATATTCAGATTATTTTTATTTTTAGAGTTACTAGGATAAGTTTAATGAGCTTACAGCATAACACAGCAGTGGTTCGTATTATACGTCAAACCAGCTTCACCATACTCCCTGTCTTAATGGTATGTTTGTTTTTATATTTTAAAAACTCTTCCCTGATTGGAAATGAAATACTCTATTCCATCATGAGTATCGCTTCTGCTCTTTTCGCAGGCCTTGCAGGGTTTTCACTTCTTGTTATATCTCGCTTTAAAAATGATCCGGTTATTTTACTTGTTGGAATTGGACTGCTGGGCGCAAGCTTATTTGAAGGATATGATTTATTTTTAATGCTTAAAGGTCTTTCCTCTCAACAAGTATCTGAGATTTCTTGGGATTGGACGGCATCACGTTTTTGTTTTGCATTATTTTCTGCTTTAAGCTGGCTTGTTTGGCATTTTGGTATTTCAGATAAAAAGTACCCTCTTTTTTCTAACAGAAATATTTGTATGGCTTCAGTTTTAATCATTTTAATTATTTTTATAGTTTTTAATTTTACGCCTTTATCTCAGGTCTATTCTTCTCAAGACCTCTTCGATGAGCCTGAGGTTATTATCCCTGCTCTCTTGTTTTTAATTGCTTTTCTTGGGTTTATAGAAAAAGGTAATTGGAAGGAGAATGCGTCTGATTATTATTTTGCTCTGGCGTTAATGATAGGTTTTCTGAGTGAGGTTATTTTTATGCCTTTTGTGTCTGGCATATTTAATCATAATTTTATTATTGCTCATTCATTTAAAATTATCGCTTATATTTTTGTCTTTATTAGTTTTTTTTATTATATAAA
>JADGEY010000002.1:41568-70074 GCA_016744185.1 Emcibacteraceae bacterium
TATATAAAAAATGTTTTTATAATAACGAAAGAAAGTAAAAAATATTCTAATGTTATCTTAGCCACTGTTGCAGATGCTATCATTACAACAAATAAAAAAGGAATTCTTCTTGCCTTTAATCAAGCAGCTGAATTAATATTTGGTTATAGATCTTTCGATGTTATTGGTAAAAATGTTAAAATGTTAATGCCTGCCGATTTTGCTAAAGACCATGATGGTCATATGAAAAACTATAGAAATAAATCTGAAGTTTCCTATATTGGGCAAAGACGTGAATTATACGGTTTACGTCAAGATGGCTCTGTCTTCCCTATGGATTTAACAATTAAAGACAATGTCGATTCTAGAGGTAATATTCTTATTACAGGTGTCGTAAGAGATATCACGGAGGTTCGAAAATCCTCTGAAGAATTAAAACATTATGTTAAAAAACTTAAAATTTCTAATGATGAATTAGAACAATTTGCTTATATTGCGTCCCATGATTTAAAAGCCCCTCTTCGCGGCATTAATAATCTTGCTGATTTTATTATGGAAGATATGAAAGAAGAAATAGATAAAAATACTCAAAGAAATTTTACTTTAATGAAAAGCCGAATCCAGCGCATGGAAAAATTGCTGAGCGATCTGCTTCAATATTCCCGTGCAGGCCGTGATAAATATTCTATGAGCTTAATCAAGATTAATTCTTTTCTTACCACTATAATTGAACTTCTTGCCCCACCAGACCGGTTTGAAATTACAGTTTCTTGTGATGCGGATGATTTTTACACAGCAGAAGCCCCTCTTTTGCAAGTATTACTAAATATCATCGGCAATGGAATTAAGCACCATGATAAAAAAGAAGGTATCATAAAAATAGATGTTACAGAGGATATAGATTTCATCAAATTTTTAATTACGGATGATGGGCCTGGCATTCCAAAAAAATTTCATAAAAAAATATTTAAAATGTTTCAAACATTAAAGCCCCGTGATGAAGTAGAAGGCAGCGGAATGGGACTTGCGGTTGTTGAAAAAACAATTTCCCTTTTGGGAGGCTCAATAACAATTCACACAAACGAAGGCAAAAGAGGAACAAGCTTTACTATTCTATGGCCTAAAAATATAAAAAATCTTGACCCTTAATTAATAACAAAACCGGCCGCCATAGTTTGCGGAGGAATTAAAAATAATAAAACAGTAAGAAAATACATCACACGCCTTTAAATAAAATCCCTAATCATTGCAAGAAGGGGCTTATCAGCAGGGGGCATGGGGTAGTTTTTAAGATCTTCGGGCTTTACCCATGTCACTTTCTGACCTTCTGCGCCTGTGACAAAACCGTCCCATTTACGGCATAAAAAACAGGGCATTAAAAGATGAAAATCCTCATATGTATGAGACGCAAAAGTAAAGGGGGCAAAGCAGGCCTGTGTTGTGTTAATATTCAGCTCTTCTTTAAGCTCTCTAATCAAAGCCCGTTCTGGCGTTTCGCCCTCTTCAATTTTCCCCCCTGGAAATTCCCATAACCCCGCCATGCTTTTGCCTACGGGACGTTGAGAAAGAAGGATTTTTCCATCAATATCAACTAAAAGAACGGCAGCAACCAATATTATTTTTTGCGCCCCTGTAGGACGGTTTGGAATATCGGGACAAAAAAGATCGCTCAATTCATTATTTCCCTTTAGCCATAGTCTTCTTAGCTAGGGTCTTTTTAGCTATAGTCTTTTTTTTAGCTGGCTGTGTATGTTTCTTCCATTTTATAAGGCTAAGGCGAAAAAAAACTGAACAACCACCTCTAGAATTTATCTCGCTATTGTCTTTAGACATTGATGGAGAATTTGACGGGCGAGCATATTCTTTTGGGATCTCTCCTGCTTCTTTAAAACCGGCTTTTCTTAAAATTGCTTTTGAAGCTTCATTATCCTCTGCCGTTTGAGCAACAATTTCTTCAATTTTCCCTGTTTTAAAGCCATATTTTATCATTGCTGCCAGAACTTCATAGCCTATGCCCTGCCCCCAAAATTCTTCTCCAATCCAATAGCCAATTTCTGTTTCTTTCTGAAGTCCAAAAAACTTGACTCCGCCGACATGCTTTCCTGTGGCTTTATTTTCTATGGCAAGGGTAAAATTTGTAATTTTATGCACATTGTCATTAATTGCGCTCGCAATAAATTTACGTCCGTCCCTTTTTGTATAGGGAATAGGAATACTACTAGAAAGCCATCGTGCAACTTCAAAATTATCTAAAATAACAACATGGTCTTCTAAGTCTTTTTCTCTATAGTCTCGTAGAATGAATCTTTTCGTTTTAATCATTAGCTTCTATAATCCGCATTAATTGAAATATATCCATGAGTTAAATCGCAGGTCCAAACTCTTGCTGATCCCTGATCTATGCCCACATCTACTGAAATTTTTATATTTTTTCCTGCAAAATGCTGAGCCGATTTCTCTTCACTATACTCTGAAACAACTAAACCATTATTCGTTACTATTTGATCGCCTAAGACAAGTTTTAAAGCATCTCTATCCGCTTCTTCGCCTGCCTTTCCCACTGCCATAATAATCCGCCCCCAATTCGCATCCCCCCCCGCCGCAGCTGTTTTAACAAGAGGAGAATTGCCGATGCTCATCGCAATATTCTTTGCTGCCCTATTGTCTCTTGCCCCTGTTACTGTAATTTCAATAAACTTTGTCGCCCCCTCACCATCTTTAACGATTTGATGAGCAAGATCAAGCATTAATTCTTTAAATTTTTCTTTAAAATCATCAAGGGCAGGGTCGTTAATATCTTGAATCTTAGGCTCTGCCCCTGTGCAGAAGGCTAATATTGTATCAGAAGTAGACATATCGCTATCGACTGTAATGCTATTAAAAGAAAGCTCTGTTGAATGGGACAGTATATCTTGCAATAGATTCTGAGAAAGTGGCGCATCTGTAAAGATAAACCCTAGTAAAGTTGCCATATCAGGCGCAATCATGCCCGACCCTTTAGCAAAGCCATTAATCTGAATTTTCTGCCCGTTAATAAGGGCTGTTCGGGTCGCTGTTTTAACAAAAGTATCGGTGGTTAAGATTGCAGCGGCAGCTTTTTGCCAATTATGAACGCTTAAATCCCCGATTAAAGCCTCAAAATGAGCTATAATCGGCTTTGAAGGTAAAATCTCTCCTATAACGCCTGTTGATGCAAAATAAAGCTCTTCTTTTTTACAGCCAAGAGCTTTGCTTAAAGAGCCTGCTATTTCTGCAACCGCTTTATCCCCCGCAGTGCCTGTAAAAGCATTGGCATTTCCTGCATTGACGAGTAAAGCTTTCGCTTGTCCGCCCCCCATTATATCTCGGCACCATCCTATGGGCGCGCTAAAACATTTCGAGCGGGTAAAAACGCCTGCGATTTCTGCTCCATCAGGAAAATAAACCAGCATTAAATCATCTCTATCTTGATATTTCATGCCTGTTTCAACCGCCGCCAAGGTCACCCCAACAAGGGGCGGTAAATGTGCCGCCTTAGACGGTGCTAAGGGAGATTTTTTCAATGAATCGCTCATGTTCTCTTTTCTTTTTTCATTTCTAAAAATTAAAGATTATCTTGTTATACCCACTTGGCAGATAAAAAGTCCATTATTTTGGCATAATATACTCAAAACAACCCTATTAGTCCCAAAATAACTTGATGAATCATTGACAGATGAGGTGATCATACTTATCTGTTCTACTTATTAATAATTTATAATTTTGTAAAAGCTTCAAACAGAGCTTTGATCTAAGGAATAAAAAATGTTGGGATTTGGAAAAATAGCTAAAGTACTTTTTGGATCAGCAAATGATCGTTACTTAAAGTCCTTAGCCCCCCGCATTAAAATTATTAATGAATTAGAAGATGCCACGGTTAAATTATCAGACGATGAGCTAAAAGCCAAAACAGCTGAATTTCGCGCCCGCCTTAAAAAAGGAGAAAGGCTTGATGATCTTCTTCCCGAAGCTTTTGCCGTTGTTCGTGAGGCTGCAAAAAGAACCCTAGGGCAGCGTCATTATGACGTTCAGCTTATTGGCGGCATTGTTTTACATGAAAATAAAATTGCCGAAATGCGAACGGGAGAAGGGAAGACCCTTGTCTCTACCCTCGCAGGATACCTAAATGCTCTGCCTGAAAAGGGCGTTCATGTGGTTACGGTCAATGACTATCTTGCCAAACGGGACAGCGAATGGATGGGTGAAGTTTTTACCTTTCTAGGGCTGACCACAGGCTGCGTTATTCCTAGCACCGAAGAAGAAGACCGCAAAGAT
This sequence comes from Emcibacteraceae bacterium, assembly GCA_016744185.1. Taxonomy (GTDB): domain Bacteria; phylum Pseudomonadota; class Alphaproteobacteria; order Sphingomonadales; family Emcibacteraceae; genus Pseudemcibacter. Next base: position 45,841 of record JADGEY010000002.1, read on the forward strand.
GCCTATGCCTGTGATATTACCTATGCTACCAATAATGAGCTGGGCTTTGATTACCTGCGTGATAATATGAAATTTCACGAAGATGCTATGGTTCAGCGAGAGCCTTTCTTTGCCATTGTTGATGAGGTTGATTCTATTCTTGTTGATGAAGCGAGAACCCCTCTGGTTATTTCGGGCGCAACAGATGATAAATCTGAATTATATCACACAATCAATAAAATTATTCCCCAGCTTGCGGAGGAAGATTATGAAATTGATGAGAAAGCCAATAATATTACTCTGACCGAAGAAGGTATGGGGCATCTTGAAGAAATTCTGATTACCGCCAAACTGATTGCAGAAGACAGTAATATGTATGATTTCGACAATGTCGCTGTTGTCCATCATTCAAATCAAGCCCTTAAAGCTCATAAATTATTTAAAAGAGAAAAAGATTATATTGTCAAAGGCGATGACGTTATCATTGTTGATGAATTTACAGGACGCATGATGGACGGCAGACGCTACGGCGATGGGCTGCATCAAGCATTAGAGGCTAAAGAAGATGTTTTTATTCAGGCCGAAAGCCAAACGCTGGCTTCTGTAACCTTTCAGAATTATTTCCGCCTTTATAACAAATTATCGGGCATGACGGGAACCGCCGTGACCGAGGCGGCTGAATTTGCTGATATTTATAATCTTGGCGTGATTGAAATTCCGACTAATGTTGATATTAGCCGCATAGATGAAGATGATGAAATTTACCGCACGGTTGCCGAAAAATTTAATGCGATTGCTATTGCGGTCGAAAAAGCTCATGAGAAGAAACAGCCTATATTGGTCGGAACGGTCAGTATTGAACGTTCTGAACAGCTTTCCGATCTTTTTAAGGAAAAAAATATTCCTCATAATGTTCTGAACGCTAAATTTCATGAACAAGAAGCCTATATTGTTGGTAATGCAGGGCGGCTTGGTGCGGTCACTATTGCCACAAATATGGCAGGGCGGGGGACTGATATTCAGCTCGGCGGTAATTTTGATATGCGAGCGGAAACAGAGCTTCAAGATTTTGAAGGTGCAGAAAAAGAAAAAGCAGCGGCAAAACTTGAAGCCTCTATAAAAGACGAAAAAATTAAAGTTATTGAGGCGGGCGGACTGTTCGTGCTTGGCACAGAGCGCCATGAATCTCGCCGCATTGATAATCAGCTTCGGGGACGTTCTGGGCGGCAAGGAGACCCAGGGCGGTCAAAATTTTATCTCTCAATGGGAGATGATTTAATGCGCATTTTTGGCGGTGAGCGCATGGATAAACTCATGACTACTTTGGGCTTCGAAGAAGGAGAATTCCTTGTTAATCCTTGGCTTAACCGCGCGGTGGAAAAATCACAAGAAAAAGTAGAAGCCCGAAATTATGATCAACGTAAACATCTTCTTAAATTTGATGATGTAATGAACAATCAAAGAACGGCGATCTACGAGCAACGCCGTGATATTATTTCTGCAGATGATTTGTCCGAAACGGTTAAAGATATGCGCCATGAAGTTATTGGCGAGGTGATTGACAGCCATATTGATGCCCGCTCTTACCCCGAAGACTGGGATATTAAAACGCTATCCGAGCTTTCCATTAAATTCTTTAATGCTGATTTTGGAATGAAAGACTGGGTTAAAGAAGAGGGCATTGATCTTGACCGTTTCGAAGACCGTTTTTTTGATGCGTCTGATAAATCCGTTGATGCTCTTTTAAAAGATGTCTCCGCTGAAGATATGCGCATGATTGAAAAACAAGTCCTGCTCAGCTCAATCGATCAATATTGGAAAGAGCATTTAGCGCAGCTTGATAGCCTTAGAAATGTGATCTCTCTGCGGGCTTATGGTCAGCGAGACCCGCTTAATGAATATAAAACAGAAGCTTTTTCCATGTTTGAGAAAATGCTCGGTTCTGTACGGGAAAATGTCACTTCTCTTTTATCTCATATCCAAATTAAAGATGAGGTTGCTCCCATGCCCCGTCTTGATATGAGCGAAATGAGCACCAGTCACCTTGACCCGATCACAGGGGAAAATGAAACGGATAAACCTGACATGAATGATCCGTCCACATGGAAAGACCTTCCTGGCGGCATTCCCCCTCGTAATGCTCCTTGCCCATGCGGTAGCGGCAATAAATTTAAACATTGCCACGGTATGGTCAATTCTCAAGCTAAAAAAGAAAAAGTCGGCAGAAATGAAAAATGCCCTTGCGGCAGCGACAAAAAATACAAACATTGCCACGGATCAATATAAGGATAGAAAATAGAAGGTTCTTAAATTCACGCCATAGAGACCTAAGTTTTATCTTTTAATTTTTTGTCTTTTTATACTTATGATACCGATCGCCAACAAATAAAGTTGAACCCACTATCAATAACGCTTTGCACGCTTCATATAAAAAAGATGTGAGCATTAAAGGCTCATTCTTCACTATTAAGAAATATTCATAAATTAGAATTGAAAGCAAAACAACAATATAACCACCAAATAGAGCCAACATAACACCACAAAAATATAAAAGGTATCTTTTTGTCTTTGCCCAAGCTCCATGTACACCTAGATTATGCTCATCATGACTTATTTCGGTATTAAGTTTATGATTATCTTTTTTATATTTAAGTGATTTTTCAATTTTCCCTACTGCTTCACTCAATGGAAGAGCACTGCCATCAGAAAGTATTTTTCTTAAATTTTCATCAAGTTCAGATTCAGTATGTGAAATAACTTACTCCCCTATTATGCAACTTCTTGAATCTGCTTCGCACTATTAATATATAGTTTAATTTTTTCTCTAAAATGCTTTGCTATTAAATCATTAGCAATAACATCTCCTTTAGGCTTAACATTATATGTTGCATCCCAAGGCGTACCAAATTCATGTGTAAGGTTTCTCAATTCCCATCCATCAAAGCTACGATACGTATCCCAAACCTTGTCTAAAATAGCCATTGTTTGGTCATCGCTTTCGCGAACCATTGGCTCATTAACAACTGCCCGACTTAATGCATAATTACCTTGAAAATCAAATTCCACAGCAAGCTCTGTAATCGCCTTTTTACCAAAATGTTTAAATTCATGGTATAAAGATTCAATAACAGGCCCATGTTTCCACGCCTGAACAGGAGAGTTAAACAATTCTTGATTAAACACTGCCAAAGACCAACCATGTGCAATATATACTAATTTTATTAATTTAAGAGGTGTTATTGCTAGATTTTCTTCAAACCCTCTTTTAAGAAAATAATTTGCAATAGCTGATGGTCTATATATTTCACCACTCATTATATTCTCCATTTTCTATATTTATATGTACTTAATATGTACAGTACTGACGTTAAAATCAAGTAAATAACTAAAAAAACCATTAATATGATTAATTTAAGCTTAACTAAAAAGCCTTATTTAAATTAAGAAATTCACTTTATACCAACCTTACCCATGGCAAGGAATTTCTCTCTGCGGGTTGATTGGATTTTTTCGGGGCTTAGGGTCATTAATTCGGCAAGAGCTGTCTCTAACGCTTTCGATAGGGATTTCATCGTGCTTGAATGGTCTCTATGCGCCCCGCCTACAGGCTCTGCTATGATCTCATCAATGATCTGTAATTTTAAAAGATCATCTGCTGTAATTCGCAGCGCATTGGCAGCATCTTCTGCTTTATCTTTTGTCCGCCATAAAATAGAGGCGCAGCCTTCTGGTGAAATAACGGAATAAACCGCATGTTCAAACATCATTACTTTATTCCCCGCCGCAAGGGCGACCGCACCGCCAGAGCCGCCTTCACCAACGATCACGCTGATAAGAGGGACTTTCAGAGATAAACAGGCCTGAGTTGCCCTTGCAATCGCTTCCGCTTGTCCTCGCTCTTCTGCGCCCACTCCAGGGTAAGCTCCCGCTGTATCAACCAAAGTGATTACAGGAATATTAAATTTTTCCGCAAGCTTTACCAGACGAATAACCTTGCGGTATCCTTCTGGACGGGCAGAGCCAAAATTATGCTTAAGGCGTGAATGAACATCATTGCCTTTTTCATGACCGATAAACATAACAGACTGCCCATTAAGCCGTCCAATGCCGCCGATAATCGCTTGATCATCTGAAAAAGCTCTATCCCCTGCAAGAGGCATGAAATCTGTTAAAAGACTTTTGACAAAATCCGAGAAATGAGGGCGGTTTGGATGACGGGCAACTTTTATTTTTTGCCAAGCCGTTAAATCTTTATAAGTATCCCGCAGAAGATTGCTTAACTTACCTTCAAGGCGGGCGGTTTCATCAGCGATGTTGATATCTTCACCGCTCTCTAGGTTTTTCATATCCCGAATGCGGCTTTCTAGCGCAGCAATTGGTTTTTCAAAATCCAGATATGTTTGCATATAAAATCTCTATTCTTAAATTCAACTTGTATAATCTATACTTATACCGCTCTTAATATTAAAAATAAATCTTTATTTCATCAAAGAAGATTCATTCTTTGGTTAGGGGGTGTTTATTATAAACAAGGCTCTTTAGTCTTTCCGTTAAGACATGAGTATAGATTTGAGTGGTACTAATATCTGAATGACCGAGCATTTTCTGTACAGCCCGCAGGTCAGCGCCGCCCGCAAGAAGGTGAGTCGCAAAAGCATGGCGTAGGCTATGAGGAGAAAGCTGCTTCGGCTCAATCTTTAAATCCCCCGCAAAAGCTTTAAGCAAGACGGCATATCTTTGACGGGTTAAATGACCTGACGCACCGTGCGATGGAAAAAGCCATTTTTTCTTTAAAAAGCTTTTATCCTTTAATATCATAACCTCAATATAATTCCTCACCGCCGTCAAAGCCCTAGTGCTTAAGGGAACAAGTCTTTCTTTGTCGCCCTTTCCTTTAATAAAAATATAGGGCTCACCGCTTTTAAAAAAAGAGGTTTTTAAGGTGACAAGCTCACTGACCCGCATCCCCGTGGCATAAAGAAGTTCTGTTAACACACAAAGGCGCAGAGCCTTTAAATCATAATCGCCTTCTTTATTAAGGCTCTTTTGGGCATTTTTTTGAGTAAGGTCTAAAAGCTTTCCAACCTGCTCTTTTGTTAGAAATTTAGGTAAGGCACGACCAATTTTTGGACTCTCTATAAGTCCAGCAGGGTTATCACTGCGAATTTCTTCTGCCATGATAAATTTAAAAAACCCCCGTATAGCAGAAAGCTTTCGGGCGGCAGAAGAAGATGCTATGCCTTCCTTCTGCATGCGTTTAAAATAAGCTCTTATTCCTTCTGGGCTCAGTTTTAAAAGACTGGCTCCTTCGGACGGCGTATTATAAAGCTTAATATTTTCTGTAAAGGCTTCAAGGTCTGTTTGGTAAGAATAAAGAGTGTTTTGTGATGCGGCTCGCTCCCCTGCCATCATTTCTAAAAAAGCCTCTATAAGGTTATTTTCATTGATGACGGAAAGTTTTTTCATTAAAAGCCCTTTGCAAGCAACGCCTCGAAGGCTAATGCACGGGCTTCTTTTTCAAACCCAGAATGCTTTAACAATTCTAAAATAGCGGTCATGCTTAAAGTATCTAACTTAGAAAAATCTATATCTTGTAATATATTAAGAATGAATAAAACTGTCTCACCTAATTTTTGCTCCTTGCGGGTTGCTTTGGTTAACTTAAGCAGCTCTTGCCATATTTCTACAGACAGGTTTTCAGCATTTTCAAGCTCTTGTTTTAAAATTGTCTGCTGGCTCATTTCCAAAGGAATATCATAATCGAAAACACGGCATAAAGCATAAAAATATGCTGTCTCTATCATACCGTTATTGGCAGAAACGGCGCTATAGCCTTCTCGGCTCTCCCGCCATTTTTCCAATTCTGCTTCATTCCAAATTTGCTCATTTTTTTGGCTTAAAATCACCATAAAGGGCCAAATCTTAACTTTGGCATCTTCTGCGTTATCATCACCCTTTTGGCTTTGCAGCTTTAAAAAATCATACCAGACTTGAGCCTGCGTAAATTCTTCTAGATGAAGAAGGCTTAATATAAAATTCTGAGCATAGGGAATAAGATCAGCAGAAGGCACGGTGCGTTTTATGCTTTTTCTATTAACTCTGGCAAATATAATAAAGTCTGACAGGGTTTTTTCCTTTACCCAGCCTTTATTTAAAATTTGCGCCCTTTGGGCATCATTTTCTTCATTAAGGGCTGCTTTATAAATCAGCGCGTCTGAAGGGTTTGATTGTTTTAATATGGCTGAGATCATTTGTGAGTTAAATGAAAAACTATCATATATTTTTAAAAGAGCAGGCGCATAAAGCCCTGCGGCATAATGTTCTTGGTTTTTAGATAATATTTCTATGGCCTGCGCCCGTATAGGATCAGGCTGCTTATGATCTAGGGCAATTTTTTGTAAAATAAAATGAGAGGCTGTTTGGATCTCTGATTTTTTAAAAATATAATTAAGTTTCATTAAAAGAAAAACATTAAGGGCGGAAAGTTTAACATTCAGCGGCTCTGATTTTTCATCAAATTTTTGGTCTTCCATAAAACGTCTGGCAAGGTCAAAAAAATCATAATCCTCTTTCCCCGCTTCAATCATCATATCAAATGCAATTTCAACGGCTTCTCGGTTCTTTTCCGATGCATGGCATATAACAGCCGTTCTTTCAAATAAATCCGAAGAGCTGACTTCTAACTCATTTTTTAAAGAAACCCCCGTGCAAGCCTTAGTAAATTGATCCGTTAAAAAATAGAGCTTTAAAATATCATCATCTGCTTTTAGTGATTTTGCCTCTAATAAAGCAGATATTTTTTTCATATCCTCTAAATTTCCATTTTGCATAATCTTAGTAAGACGCAAATTTAGAAAAAGAATGCTAAAATTTTCACGGTCTTCATTGTATATAGATAGAGGGGCTTGTTTAGACAGGTGAGCGGATGTTAAAAGTATTTTTCTGTATAATCTGCGCAATATGGGCGAGGCTGTAAAAGGACGCAGTTTTTCGATTTCTTTTGCAAGAATATTAAATTCACTGCTTTCCCAAATATCTGCATCAAAACCGCCATTATTAATATTTAAAGGCCCTAATTCTGCATTTAAATCTTCTGATAATTCTTCAACTAAAATCGTAGAATTATCTTCTTGTTTCAAATTTTCTTTTATATCTAAGCTCTTAACCCTATTGTTTATGAGGCTTTGTTTATTTATCTTTGGAACATGAAGCTTCTGGGGAACATGAAGCTTCTGTCCATTTTTTGGAAAAAGAATAGACTTTGGCAGTTTTATTATTTTTTTCTTTATTTTAAAAGTAGGGGGCTTCTTTTTAATATCCTGATCTTGCGCAGCAGCAAGACCATTTATAAATAAAATAGCAATTATAGAAAAACTTATCTTAAAAATAAAATTTTTCATAAGCTTACTTTCTTATAAATTTATAGGGCATAAAATATCCATATTATTATTTTGGGAAATTTTTATCGGGCAGCGTTTTTTCAATATGCTCTTTTGGAGCCTCTATCGGTGCAAACATCAAATAAATTGCGCCGCCAACAAGTGTGAGCAAAGCTAATAATATTAAAAAAGACCAAAAACGTGCCATGAATATTCCTAAAGAGATTAATAAGATACATATTATCGCAGGATATATATAAATTACAGTAAAATATGGTTTTTGAATATAAAAATATATCATGTTCTTATTATGACTTAAAATAATGGCTCAAAATAATCTAAAAAGCAGATCTATTAGAATAACAATCTCTTTTAACTTCCTTTTAAAGAGTAATCAGGTTACATAATTTATATTATGATAAATAAAACCCGAAAAAAAAACAAAAAACCACCGCAAGTACGGCTTAGGTATCCTCTTCCTAAAAGCCTCTCTTTAATTGGTCTTATGGGGGCGGGTAAAACCACTGTGGGCATCAGACTTGCACGGCGGCTTGGGGTTTCTTTCGTCGATTCTGACGCTGCTATTGAAGAAGCGGCAGGTCATTCAGTTAATGAAATTTTTGAAAAATTTGGCGAAGAAGATTTTAGAGCGGGCGAGCGGCGGGTTATAAACCGTCTTATTCAAGATAATAATATTGTACTGGGTACGGGCGGCGGCGCATTTATGGATTCTAAAACCCGCCAAAGGCTCAAAGAAAAAACAATTTCAATCTGGCTTAAAGTTAATATTAATATTCTTGTCCAGCGCACGGCACGCAGAGATACCCGCCCTCTTCTTAGAACGGGAAACCCAGAAGTTATCTTGCGTGATCTTGCTAAAAAACGCTATCCTCTTTATGGACATTGTGCGATTACTATTGAAAGTAACGGCGGCGCTCACGAGAAAATTGTTGATGATATTATTCATAAATTGAATGATTATTTAAAACCAAAAACCAAAAAAATCTCTGAAGAGCGTAAAGCGGGGGGGCAAAAAGCAAAAAAACGGCAAAATTCACGCCATTATTTTAAAAAACAACGCCGCTCAAACGCTGCCCCAGAGCAAAATGAAAAATCCCAAACAGATCAACATTTGGATAAAAAATGAGCTTAGATAATATTCATAAATTAAAACTTGATTTAGGCGATAAAGCCTATGATATTATCATTGGTTCTGGCGTGCTTGACCATGCAGGATCTTATCTAAAACAACTTTTAAAACGTCCCAGAACGGTTATTATTACAGACGAGAATGTCGCATCTGTCCAGCTTCCTAGGCTAGAGGCTTCTTTAAAAGTTGAAAATATTGAATTTGAAACTCTGATCTTGCCTGCGGGCGAGCCTACAAAGTCTTTTTCGCAGCTTGAATATTTGCTTGGCAAGCTGCTTGAAATGCGCCTTGAAAGATCGGATATGATTATCGCTTTTGGCGGCGGCGTTATCGGTGATCTGGCTGGCTTTGCGGCAAGCATTTATTTAAGAGGCATCGACTTTATTCAAATTCCAACCACCCTGCTTGCGCAGGTTGATAGCTCTGTTGGCGGTAAAACAGGCATTAACAGCTCTTGGGGTAAAAACCTAATCGGAGCATTTCATCAGCCTCGTCTTGTTCTATGTGATGTGCTATGTCTCGAAACTTTAGAGCCGCGTCATGTGATCTCTGGCTATGCGGAAGCTGTGAAATATGCCTTTATTAATGATAGAGAATTTTTTAACGACCTTGACCAAAATATAGGAGATTTAAATCATATAGATTTAAAGGTGCGCTGCGCCTTTCGCAGTAAAATAATTTTAAAAAGCTGCGCCGCAAAAGCGAATATTGTTAGCCAAGACGAAAAAGAAAAAAATCTGCGCGCGCTTCTTAACCTCGGTCATACATTTGGGCATGCCCTAGAAGCTGAGCTTGGATATAGTGATAGGCTTTATCATGGTGAAGCGGTTGCTCTTGGGACAGAGATCGCTTTCGCTCTTTCGCAGCATCTTGGGTTTTCTTCTGAAAAAGACAGTCTTCTTGTGAAAGCTCATCACCAAAAAGCAGGGCTTAGATCAGCAAATGAATTTAGCTTTGATGCGCAAAAGTTAATTCACCATATGCAAAGGGATAAAAAAATGTCAGATGGACAGATCACTTTTGTTTTAAGCAGGGGCATTGGTAAAGCCTTTCTTTACAGCGGCGTTGATATGAGCGATATTGAAACTATATTGAATAGGTTTTTTAAAATTTAACGCCAGAAAAGGTTTAAAGAAATGGACGCTGCTACCCAAGATGTAATCATTATCATTGCGTCTATTATATTTTTAATATTTTTATCGGGTTTTTTTTCTGGCTCAGAAACCTCTCTTACCGCAACGAGCGCCGCTAATATCCATAAGCTTGCCTCACAAGGAGATAAAAGAGCCTCGCTTGTTGAAAAGCTCCTTATGGATATGGAACAGCTTATTGGCGCAATTTTGCTCGGCAATAACCTTGTTAATATTTTAGCCTCCGCTCTCGCCACTTCTTTGTTTATGAAATATTTTGGCGATATTGGCGTTATCTATGCCACTTTAACCATGACATTTGTTGTTCTTGTTTTTGCCGAAGTTCTCCCTAAAAGCTACGCCATTACAAATCCTGATAAAACAGCCCTTAGAGCCGCACCCTTTATTCATATTATCATAAAAATATTTGCGCCCTTTGTCCGCATGGTTCAAATCTTGGTCAGAGGAACATTAAAAATATTTGGCATTGATATTTCAGGCCGTGAAAGCATTCTCTCGCCCCATGATGAAATTAGAGGCACTTTCGAGCTGCAAGCTCATGAAGGGACGCTAATTAAAGAACATAAAGATATGTTAAGCAGCATTTTAGATTTAAATGAAGTTATCTTAGACGATATTATGATTCATCGAAAATCTGTGGAGATGGTCAATGCTGATGACGCTATAGATGATATTTTTAGCCAAATTGTCAGCAGCGCCTACACCCGCCTTCCTCTTTGGAAAGATGATCAAGATAATATCATCGGCGTTATTCATGCCAAGGAATTACTGCGCTACCTTAAGGCTTGCAATGGTAAAATTAGCGATATTAGCCTATCCGACATCACTGTCCCTGCATGGTTCGTCCCTGAAACCACAACGCTGCAAGAACAAATGAAAGCTTTTTTAAAAAAGAAAGTTCATTTTGCTCTTGTGGTTGATGAATATGGTGCTTTTAATGGCGTTATTACTTTAGAAGATATTTTGGAAGAAATTGTCGGTGAAATTACCGATGAATATGATGATGATCAAGATTCTATTCGCCTGTTTAAAGATGGTTCTGTTACTGCCGAAGGCACGGTAACAGTGCGTGATTTAAACCGTAAATTTAACTGGGATATTTCAGATGATGATGCGAGCACAATTGCAGGGCGTGTCATCGAAATTGCCGAAGAGATTCCTCGCCCAGGGCAAGAATTTATGTCTGATAAATATTATTATAAAGTGATCAGCCGTAAAAAAAATCAAATTACCTCTGTGCGTATTACGCCAAAATGAGAAGAAGAGCTTTAATAGGCTAATGTTTAAAAGACGTTAAAGGCTGCATTAAAAGAGCATTTTATATACGAGAGCTTACTTTTCCCTAAAAAGTTAAAAGAGAAGGCGGTAAGCTCTCGCAGAATTATTTTCTTAGAATTATCGTAATATTCTAGAAGCTATAACTAAAACCTGCACGAAGCACTGTATCTGTATTCTTTCGGCCATGAGCCGCATCTTCATCATACATAACATCAAATCCAATTTTAACATTAGCATGGCTGCTTAATTTAAATTTTAGAGCGGTTTTATTTTCGATGGTCAAATACTTGCCCCAGAAAAATTCTGTTTTATTTGAGAGACTTACTTCGTCAGAAACGTTTGTTTCAAAATGTGACCCAAAAAAACCTGTAAACTGGCGTGCATATTCACTAGCATGGGGATAATGAGAATCATAATGATTGCTATGTTTAACCCAAAGCACCGCAGGGCCTGCTTCTAAAGCCCAATGCGTATCTTCACCTGAGATAAGCGCATAGCCAAATGCAGCATTTGCAATAATGCGCTCATAAAAAGCACCATATTCATTATTTTCATACATTGCCCCTACTGTAATAAAGGAATGATGGCTAAGGTTAAAATCCATTTTATAGGCTGCGCCGTAACGGTCCGTATCATAAAATCCAGAAGCACTATATTTAGAGCCCTCTGCTGAATATGTTAATATCCCTGCAAAGCCAAGAGCTGTATCGCTTGAATTACCTGATTTAAAGACTGCACTTGCTTCAATTTCACCAGTCCAGCCCATATTTGAGCCATGACTATCTTCAGCATATGCTGCTGTTGTCATAGATGTAAACGCAGCGACAAGGGCGGCTGTTTTTAGAAAATTAACCATTTATTATAGTCCTATTATTTAGTTTTTGTTCAAAAGTTAAATAAAATGTTACAGGAACGACCGTTGATATTGAGGGTAATTTAGTTAAAGCCTGTAACATTTTAAGCCTCTTTGCAAAATTAAATTTTTCTGCATCAAGGAATAATATCTCTACTTCCCAACCATTTAAAGAAAATTTAAACAAGCTTTGCGTTAGGAGGCTCTCTCCTAGTTTAAGCGATATAAATTGTCCCATATCGATCTGACCCGTAAGTTTTGCAATCTTAAAAAGATATTTTTTATTCGATCATTTCGAAGGTCGTTCCATGTTTCTACGCTTGATAGGTTAATAAACAGTTTAATAGCCCCCTGTACTCACCTGCCCTGAGAAACCGGTGAAATGGTTTCTTTCTCCGATGGTGCTCTTTTTGATCGTATCATAAGAGATATTTGATTCTGATATATTACAAGCTTTAGGGATGTGTTATTTAGGATAAAAATCTACAAAGGCTTGCACGATTTGCCTCAAAGGCTTTTGTAACAGGGCTGCTTTGGCGGGTGAATATTGGAAAATCTCTTCGTCCATATAATTAATTTGGGAAAGCTCTAACTGCAGTGCAATAATATTTTGGTCGGGGCTTCCATAATTTTTGGTGATATAGCCTCCTTTAAAGCGGGCGTTTTCGGCGGTGCTGAAAGAAGAGTTCTTTGCAATTGTTACAAGCTCTTGCAGTAATTTATTTGGGGCTGTCATGCCGTCTCTTGTGCCAAAATTAAAATCAGGGAGAGAGCCTTCAAAAAACCGAGGGACAATAGATTTTATACTATGAGCATCAAGCAGAAGAGCATAGCCATATTTTGCTTTAATTCTTTCAAGTTCTTGCCGTAGCTTATTATGATAAGGCTGCCAATAACGCTCTATGCGAGATATTATTTCTTTTTTATCGGGCTGGCAGTTGCTTAGATAAAGCTGTTCGCCTGAAAAGCTTGTTAAGGGGCAAAGCCCCGTTTCATCGGCATTTTTATAAAGGCTTTTACCGCTGGTGGGGCGGTTTAAATCCACGACATATCTGCTGTATTTTGCTTGCAATATGGATATATTCATTTCACCCAAAAAATCATAAAGCCGATCCACATGCCAGTCTGTATCGGCAGAGCTTTGGGCGAGTTTTGTAACCTTACCTTCCATTGAAGGGCAAAGTTTTGATCCCACATGGGGCATAGAGACAAGCAAAGGGCTATCTCCTTGCTCAAAGAAAAACGCCTCCTCTTGATTTACGGAATTATTTTTCATTTCACGGGTTTTCCAGAGGGTAAAATATCCATAATAGGGGCGGAAAATTCGGACTGTTGCACCATCTGATAGACCGCTTCTATATCAGGAGCGAAATATCTATCTTTGTCATAATGCGAGACTTTAGCCCGAATTTTATCATAAAATATTTGCAGAGCAGGAGAGGTTTTATGAGGCTTTCTAAAATCAATGCCCTGCGCCGCCGCCAGAAGTTCGATGGCTGTACAGTTCATAGCATTAAAGCCCATTCCTGTCAGCCGCCTTGCGCCGTAAGTCGCCATGCTCACATGGTCTTCTTGGTTCGCAGAGGTTGGAATGCTATCAACAGAAGAAGGATGCGCCATGGTGCGGTTTTCAGATACAAGAGCCGCTGCGGTAACCTGCGCAATCATAAATCCGCTATTAATGCCGCTATCTTGAACAAGAAAAGCGGGCAGTCCGCTCATATGAGGGTCAACAAGAACCGACAAGCGTCTTTCTGAAATAGAGGCAATTTCACAAATCACGATCGCTAGCATATCCGCCGCCATTGCCACGGGCTCTGCATGAAAATTACCGCCTGAAAGAACCACGCCTTCCTTTGGAAAAATATTCGGATTATCGGTGACCGCATTGCTTTCAATGGCAAGGGTTTTTGCGGCATAATGCAGCATATCAAAACAAGCCCCCATCACTTGGGGCTGACAGCGCAGGGAATAGGGGTCTTGGACTTTATCGCAGGCGGTATGAGATGCCATAATTTCGCTGCCTTCTAGAAGCTCAAGGTATTTTGGGGCAATGGTGATTTGTCCAATCTGTCCCCGTGCTTTATGAATGCGGCTGTCAAAAGGCGTGAGTGACCCCATTAACGCGTCGGTAGACATGCTGCCCGCAACCACGCCGCTGGCAAAAAGATCTTCTGCAAGGAACAATCCTTTAAGGGCAAGAGCGGTACTAACCTGCGTACCATTCAGAAAAGCAAGCCCTTCTTTCGCACTAAGAGTAAGAGGGGTGAGGTTTTTAATTTTAAGAGCCTCGGAGGTTTTTATTCTTTTTTGACCCATCATCACATAGCCTTCACCCATCAGGCAGGCGGTTAGGTGGGATAGGGGAGCCAGATCACCAGAAGCCCCGACAGAGCCTTTTTCAGGGATTTCAGCGATAAGTCCTGCATTAACAAAATCAATAAAGGCGTGAAGAGCAAGAGGGCGAATGCCTGAATGTCCCTGCGCTAAGCTAGAGATTTTGAGAACGTAAATCAGGCGCACCACATCATCGGGCAGCGGCTTTCCCACGCCTGTGCAGTGAGAAAGAACAAGATTTTTCTGAAGCAGTTCAAGCTGGTCATCAGGAATAGAAGTACTGGCAAGCAGCCCAAAGCCTGTATTAATGCCGTAAACAGTGCGTCCCTGCGTTATAATATCTTCAACGGTTTTTCGGGCGAGCTGAACATCTTGCCAAGCCTCTTCATAGAGCGTGATTTTCAGATAATCTTGGTTTTGATAGAGTGACCTAAGAGCGTTAAGGCTCATTTCTCCGGGATAAATCGTAAAATCATGGGTCATTATTAAAGTCCTATTTCTTATTATTTTTAAGCGAAGGCAGGTTCAGCCCTTTATCGGCAGCGCATTTTTGGGCTATTTCATATCCCGCATCTGCATGGCGCATCACGCCCGTTGCAGGATCATTCCATAAAACCCGCCTAAGTTTTTCAGCGGCAAGATCCGATCCATCTGCGACAATAACAATGCCTGAATGCTGCGAAAACCCCATGCCCACGCCGCCGCCGTGATGAAGGCTAACCCATGTTGCGCCGCTTGCCGTATTGAGAAGAGCATTTAAGAGAGGCCAGTCAGATACAGCGTCAGAGCCATCTTTCATGCTTTCTGTTTCACGGTTCGGACTTGCGACAGAACCAGAATCAAGATGATCTCTGCCGATAACGATAGGGGCTTTCAGCTCGCCGTTTTTGACCATTTCATTAAAGGCAAGCGCAAGGCGGTGGCGCTCGCCCAGCCCCACCCAGCAAATACGGGCAGGAAGCCCCTGAAAATCAATGCGCTCTCTTGCCATATCCAGCCAATTATGAAGATGCTTATCATCGGGCATTAATTCTTTTACTTTTTGGTCGGTTTTATAAATATCTTGAGGGTCACCGCTTAAGGCTACCCAGCGGAAAGGGCCGATACCTTTGCAAAATAAAGGGCGGACGTAAGCGGGAACGAATCCTGGAAAATCAAAAGCGTTTTTCACCCCTTCATCAAAAGCGACTTGGCGGATATTATTGCCATAATCAAAAGTTGGAATGCCCTTTTTATGAAATTCAAGCATCGCCTTCACATGTACTGCCATTGATTTTTTGGCGGCTGTTTCAACAGATTTTGGATCAGAAAGGCGCTTTTCGTCCCATTGTTCAGCTGTCCAGCCTATGGGCAGGTAGCCATTAATAGGATCATGCGCCGAGGTTTGATCGGTCACGGCATCGGGGGTAATGCCTTTTGCCAACATTTCGGGTAAAATTTCTGCAGCATTGCCAACCAGACCGACAGAAATTGCTTTACCAGATTTTGTAGCTTCCGTGATAAGAGTCATAGCCTCTGCTAAATTATGAGCTTTATAATCCACATAACGGGTACGGATACGGTAATCAATACGGTCTTCCTTGCATTCGATCACTAAAATAGAAGCCCCCGCCATCGTTGCCGCAAGAGCCTGCGCCCCGCCCATACCGCCAAGTCCAGCGGTTAAAATCCATTTGCCTGTAAGATTGCCGTCAAAATGCTGCCGTCCCATTTCCACAAAAGTTTCATATGTCCCCTGAACGATTCCTTGTGAGCCAATATAAATCCAGCTCCCAGCGGTCATTTGCCCGTACATCATCAGACCCTTTTTATCCAGCTCATTAAAATGATCCCAGTTTGCCCAGTGAGGAACAAGATTTGAATTGGCAATTAAAACCCTCGGCGCATTTTCATGGGTTCTAAAAATACCAACGGGTTTGCCCGATTGTACAAGGAGTGTTTCATCATTTTCTAAAGATTTAAGGCTCTTAATAATAGCGTCAAAAGCGTCCCAGTTTCTCGCTGCCCGCCCAATGCCGCCGTAAACCACAAGCTCTTCTGGATATTCCGCCACATCAGGGTCTAGGTTATTCATCAGCATCCGCATAGCCGCCTCTGTATCCCATGATTTTGCCGTTATTTCTGTGCCTGTCGGGGCTTTTACAATTCTGGAATTTTTTAATCTATCTTGCATTTATACTACCTGTCTATACAGCTTGAGTGAATGGAATAATCTTTAAATTTTAAATTTATTTAAAAAAGGAATTTATTTTAGGGCTTAAAACGTCCCGAAAGCTCATATCTATTTCCGGGGTGATATAAC
Source organism: Emcibacteraceae bacterium (assembly GCA_016744185.1). Classification (GTDB taxonomy): domain Bacteria; phylum Pseudomonadota; class Alphaproteobacteria; order Sphingomonadales; family Emcibacteraceae; genus Pseudemcibacter. Next base: position 62,270 of record JADGEY010000002.1, read on the forward strand.
TGCGCTATGGAGGCTACATTGCCTTTTGTCCAAGTGCGCCTTTCAAGTAAAAGACACGGTTCAGACTGCCCCATTTTCAAAAAATCACGAATTTCCGTAGAGGGCATGATGGCTTTGACCACATGCTCTACCTTTTGCAGAGGCGCAATGCTCATTAAATATTCATAGGGCGTTATCTCTGTAAAATCTTGATCGCCGTAGTGAGGTGCTACCGCTGGATTAACAAATCTATCTTCTACTTGAATGGGAATATTTTGTTCTTTATGAATAATAAAGGAATGAAAAACCTCACTGCCTTCTTCTATATTCATTTTAAAAGCCTGCTGGGCGGAAGCTTTCAGCGTTCCGCAGGTTAAAACTTGCGCTGAATATTCATGACCTCGTTCGATTATTTCCTTAGCAATATTATGAATTTCCAAAGGGTGTGACTGGGCTTTTAAATCAGCAACAAAAGTACCAACCCCTGCAAGGCGAACAAGATAGCCCTCATCGGTAAGCTCCCGCAAGGCACGGTTGGTTGTCATACGGGATACTTTGAATTTTTTAACCAATTCATTTTCAGAAGGCACCCGCATAGAGCCTTGCCATGCGCCGCTTTCAATATGCTGTAAAATATGATTTTTGATTTTCATATAGAGCGGGGAGGTTTTTTTACTCATGGCGCAAGCTTACTCTTTTTTGCAGCTTTTCTACAAGTTCAATATAGGCGGCTGTAATATTATCTTCATCAAAGTGGCGGTAATTTTTGACGCATAATCGTCCCAATACTATAGTATTATTAACCATATTTTGACTACCGTTAAAAATAAATCGGTCAAGTATTTTTTCATCGGGCGTTCCTGCAAGCAGCGCAGATTTTGGATCAAGAGTGATAATATCGGCACGTCTGCCTTTTTCGATAGCGCCGCCGTCAAAGCCCGATGCCTGCACGCCGCCTTTAAGGGCTTCATGGTAAAGTGCAGCTCCCGTATGAGTGTTTTTTGTCGCAGCCGCTGTGATATTGCGCTGCTGAAGGGTTAGTCTTTGCCCATATTCAAGTAGACGTAATTCTTCGGCGGCGCTAACAGAAATATGACTGTCAGAACCAATAGCAAAACGCCCTGACCGAGTTAAATAATCGCTAAGGGGAAAAAGACCATCGCCAAGATTAGCTTCTGTTGTGGGGCAAATCCCAACCACTGCCCCAGATGATGCAATCATGCGAATCTCATCTGAATTAAGATGGGTCGCATGGATCAGGCACCACCGCTTATCCAGTGTGACCGCATCATTCAGCCATTCTATGGGGCGTTTATTCGACCATGCGATGCAGTCCTCTACTTCTTTAATCTGCTCCGCAATATGAATGTGAATAGGGGCATTCGCATCAAGATTGCTTAAATGATTTATTGCGATATGGACGTCTGGCTCTTGAACCGCACGCAGGCTATGAAATGCCATGCCGAGTTTATAATTATCTTGTTTAATATTCAGCTCTGACAAAAGCGTACAGAAATCTTGGACATTGTGAGAAAAACGTTTTTGCTCTTCTTTTAACGGCTGTCCGCCAAAACCAGACGCATTGTAAAGCACGGGTAAATGGGTTAAAGCAATGCCTGTTCTTAATGCGCTATTTATAATTGCGTGCGACATTTTTACACTACCTATAAGCGTGCGTGATGTTTTTGCACCTCTTGTCATGGAATGCGACATTTTTGCACCACTCTGATAAGGCGCGTCATCTGGCGCATGGTGAAGATAATGAAATTCCGCCACAGAAACATAGCCCGCTTTGAGCATTTCCATATAAAGCTGGTCAGCAATGGTTTTTAAATCTTCGGGCGTTATAACCGCTGCAAAGCGGTACATTAAATCCCGCCATGTCCAAAAGCTATCTTGGGAAGACACGGAATATTCTGCAAGCCCCGCCATTGCCCGCTGAAAGGCATGGCTGTGGATATTAGGCATTCCAGCAATGGCGTAGCCGTCTATCTTAAGTGCGTTCTGATCCGATGCGTCCGCCGTGACCGAAGAGATGATTCCTTGATCATTCACGCAAATTAGGACATTATTATGCCAGCCATCAGATGTTAAGGCTTTGGTAAAGAAGTAATTTTTCATTTTTTCAATAAATTCTGGTTGTCTATACAATTTAAGTCTATGATATTTATTGTAAAAGTCAAGTATCTAAAAAAATAGGACGCACTATATGTATGATAAGATCTGGATTAATGTAAATCTTATGACAATGGCGAGGGATAAGCCTTTGGGGACAGGGGACAAGTCTTTGGGGTTGGGAGGTAAAGCTTATGGGCTGGTTAAAAATGGAGCGATTGCGGTAACGGGCGATGTGATTAGCTGGGTTGGCTTATCTTCTTCCATCACGCCCGAAAATATGGCGCATGAAGTTATAGATTGTCATGATGCCTATCTTTCCCCCGGTTTGATTGATTGTCATAGCCATCTTATTTACGGCGGCGAGCGAATAGATGAATTTGAGCGGCGCATGACAGGCGTATCTTATGAAGAAATTGCCAAAGGCGGCGGCGGCATTATGTCAACGGTGCGGGCAACAAGAAACGCTTCCCCTGCTGATCTTTTTAACGCTGCAAAAAAGCGGCTGATGGCGCTTATGAAGGGCGGCGTGACCACGGCTGAAATTAAATCAGGTTACGGTCTTGATCTGGCAAATGAAATAAAAATGCTTGAAGTGGCGGCGGCGCTTAATGATAAAATTCAGGGGGTTGATATTATGGCAACCTGCCTTGCGGCTCATAGTATTCCGCCTGAATTTAAAGCAGACCGCAGCGGCTATATCCGCCTGATTACAGATGAAATTCTGCCGCTTGTGGCAAAAAGAAGCCTTGCATCTTTTGTTGATGGATTTTGTGAGGATATTGCTTTTTCAAAAGAGGAGATGTCGCTAATCTTTACCAAGGCAAAGCAGTTAGGGCTAGGGATAAAGCTGCATGCAGAACAATTAAGCAATCAGGACGGTGCAAAAATGGCAGCTCAATTTGGAGCGATCTCTGTCGATCACTTAGAACATTTAACAGAAGATGCGATCCAAGAAATGGCAAAGGCAGGCGTGGTAGCGTCTCTTTTGCCTGGGGCATTTTACACGCTCAAGGACAAGAATATTCCACCGATTGATCTCTTGAGAAAATATAATGTGCCGATGGCGGTGGCAACGGACAGTAACCCAGGATCATCGCCCGCTCTTTCTTTAAGCTTAATGATAAATATGGCGGTTAATCTTTTTGCTCTTACGCCAGAAGAAGCCTTTTTGGGCGTGACGAAGAATGCAGCGCAGGCTCTTGGTCTTAATGACCGCGGCGTTTTAGAAGTCGGGAAAAAAGCAGATTTTGCCCTTTGGGGTTTTGACCATCCTGCGGCTCTTGCCTATTTTTTAGGGTCAGACCATTGCCTTTATACTGTTAAGGATGGCAAAGAACAATTTGGCAATGACCTTTAAAACATGATATGTTTGATCTATATCAAAAGATCAATAATGGAAACATTTATAAGAGCTATAGATATTAACGAATAACATTAACTCCGAAGCTTCCTTATCTAAGTTGTAAAATACGGTAAGGTTGCCGCGGCATTTTTGCCGCCAGGGCTGCTATATGGAAACAAAGCAGTCTCCCGCATTTGGAAAGGAGACGGCTGTGAAACTATATGATGCTTATGAGAGATCATTTCCATATCTGCGGCTTTCGCTGACGGAAATCTGCAATTTTCGCTGTACATATTGCTTGCCCAATGGCTACCAGCCCCAAGGCAAGCCCTCTTTTATGAGTTTGCCAGAGATTGAGCGGCTGGTGAAAAGCTTTGAAAACTTGGGGGTTCATAAAATTCGCCTGACAGGCGGCGAGCCAACGGTTCGTAAAGACTTTCTGGAAATTATCCGCATGATTGGACAGCGAAAAGCCATTAAGACGCTCGCCTTTACCACAAATGGTTATCAATTACGTGATCATGCCGAAGAATGGCAAAAAGCGGGAATCAATGCGGTGAATGTGAGCATTGACAGTCTTCAGCGTGAAAAATTCCATCAGATTACAGGTCATGACCGCAGAGATGAAGTTCTCGAAGGGGTTGAAAAATGTCTTGCCCTTGGGTTTAAATCTGTCAAAATTAATGTTGTTTTATTAAGAGGCGTAACAGACGTTGAGCTTGATGATTTTTTAAATTACGTCAAAGAGCGTTCTTTGACGGTGCGTTTTATTGAATTAATGCAAACGGGTGATAATAAAGAATATTTTGAGAAGTTTCATCTTAGTGCTGACCTTATTTTGGACAAGCTTAAAAATCTTGGCTGGTACGAAGAAATTCGCAGCTTTGATGCAGGTCCTGCACAAAATTTCTCTCATCCAGATTATAAAGGCTCTATTGGTATTATTGCGCCCTATTCGAAAGATTTTTGTAAAAATTGCAACCGCCTTCGGGTGACGGCAAAGGGTAATTTACGGCTTTGCCTTTTTGGTGAATTTGGCGTTCCTCTTCGCCCCTTGTTGCAGCATGATGAGCAGGGGGGCGCGCTTGAAGAACGTATATTAAAGCAGCTGACCTATAAAAAATCCTCTCACTTTTTAAAAGAGGGCTTTACAGGAATGATGAGCAATCTTTCATCAACAGGAGGTTAAATGCTTTCATATCAAGAAGCCTTGGATATTATCCTGTCCCATGCGGCTTTAAACTCTACAAAAAAACTAAAGCTGAAAGAATGCCTTGGCAAGGTGAGTGCAGAGAATTTATTTTCTCCTGAAACCTTGCCACCTTTCGATAATAGCGCAATGGATGGTTTTGCCGTACGAACGCAAGATATGGATAAAGCTTCAACGGCGAATCCCGTAACCTTAAAACTCATGGGCAGCGCCGCCGCAGGGGATGCGCCTTCTCGCGGCGGCGGCTCATGCAGCGCATGGGAAATTATGACAGGCGCACCTGTGCCATCGGGTTATGATGCGGTGATTTGTGTGGAAGATAGCAGGCTTAGCAGCGAAGGCATCGAAGGCATCGAGGTCACGCTCACAGAAAAAGCTTTTAAGGGTAAAAATATCCGCATGGCGGGCAGCGATATAGAAGAGGGAGGCGCGCTTTTAAAGTCTGGCACATATATTACCTCCGCTATTTTAATGGGGCTGGCTGCTGTAGGCGTTTCAGAAATAGAGGTTTTTGAGGATATAACCGCCGCTGTCATGAGCACAGGAAAAGAGCTTAATGATGATGCGGGAACGGCTCTGGGCAAGGGGAAAATTCGCAATAGTAATGCACCTTACCTTATGGCAGAGCTTAGAACGCTTGGCGTAAAGCCGAGGGATGAAGGAACGGTGCATGATAATGCAGAAGATTTTCACCAGAAACTGCAAGATATTTTAAAAAACCCGCCCCATATCATTATATCCACGGGGGCAGTATCCATGGGGAAATATGATTTTATTCCAGATGCGCTGCGAAAAGCAGGGGCAGAGATTTTATTTCATAAATGCGCTATTCGCCCTGGAAAGCCTATCCTATGTGCGAAGCTTTCTTGCGGTAGTTTCTATTTCGGGCTTCCGGGAAACCCTATTGCAGCGGCCTGCGGTTTTGCTTTTTTTATCTCACCCCTTATGCGGGCGGTGCAAGGCATGGCGCAAGTAAAAAGCCAGACCGCTATTCTTGATAAGGATTATAGCAAGAAATCAAATTTTAGATTTTTCCAAAAAGCTGCCTATTACACAGATGAGCAGGGAAGGGGGAGACTTAATATTTTTGAGGGACAGCAATCTTATAAAATAATGCCCTTCATGAAAGCGAATTGCTGGGCGGTTATTCCCGAAGAAGTTAAAAATTTAAAAAAAGGGGATAAGGTAGAAATCATTCCCTTTAATTCATCTGCTTTACTTTAGAAAAGACATCATCATGAAAATACGTTTTGAAAAAAATCAAATTATCTTTCGTCTTTCTGTCATGGAAAGAGATAAGCTGCTTGAGCAAAAATACCTTTGCGCAAATACGCCGCTGCCGCAGGGGAAGAAATTTCATTATAAGCTGCGCCTTGAAAGTGAGAAGCCCTTTTTTAACTGTGATAATAATGATACAGAGCTTAATATCCCCTATGCAGATTTTGAAAGTCATGTACCAAATAAATCAGGGCTGACCTATAAATTTGAAACGGATAAAGAGGCGCTTTCTGTCTCGGTCCAAGTGGATTTAAAGAGCTTTCGAAAAAGAGCTTGATCTAAGCTGAAAATCTATCCATTTTCCCAGCAAGCGCCAGATAATATAAACTAAGATCATTGAAACATAGCCGTCAAGGGCGTAATGCCAGCCTAAATGAACCGAACCGATTTGAATGATAATTAAAAACCCAAGCATAAAATATCCTGCAAGCTTATTTATATCTTTAGCCGATAGGTAAAGCAGCATTGCAACCGCCACATGCATGCTAGGCATCGCAGAAATGCCGCTGCCAATTTTTGTGTCTGACTTAAGATAATCTGCCCAAAGTATATCTTGGGTATTAAGGGCAAATATCTTCCAAAATTTAGCATCTTTAACCTCGGCATGAAATCCTCTTAGGCTTTCCATCATAGGGCTATAAAGCGAATGATCTTCCGTAATATTACCATAATAAACAGGGCCCGCAGAAGAGAAAAATACAGCAAATAGTGAGCCTAAAAGAGGCCATATGATGATAAAACATAATAGATATTGCATGCGCCGCTTAACTGATTTTACATTGACCACATGCCAGATGGTAAATCCAAACATAATGAAAAACCAAAGATTATAAAAATAATTCAGTAAAATAGAGAAAAAAGCTGTTCCAAAAAAAGCGTGAGTAATCCGCCATGGATCATAACCAAAATGGATAAAACGATCAGCTTTTGCGAGGAACTCATCTAAATAAAAAGGCTGGATAATATGAATGATTGATTTCATAGAGGAAAAAAGAGACATAAAACTTGGCAAGCAAATCATGGGCAGAAGAAAGGCAAATAAATAATGAGGATTAAGCCAAATTCCAGAAAAATCAGATTTAAGCCGCTCGAAGTTTTTTTCTGCCATAGGGTAACGCTTATATTTAAAGAAATAACGGATAAGCTTTATCCAAATGACCAAGCCTAAGCTAAAATAAAGCATTGCCATATAAAGTGTAGGTTTAAAATGGCTGAGCAAGCCATAATAAGCCATTACGCTATAGGTGCAAACCGCTTGAAGGGCAAATAGACCAAAAAGAACAAGCGTTCCTTTAAAAATAAAGGGATTAATTTTATCTTTAATCATGGGTATCCATTTATTGCAACATTCCTACTTGTTAAAGGACTTCTTAATTTTGGAATATTAATCCTTAATATTAGTTTTTAACAAAATAATAAAAATTTTACAAGAGGCGGTCTGTATCTATTTATGAAAGCCCTTAAGTTTTAAATAGTTTAATAATGCTGCTGGCTCATCTGTTTGAATCATATTCACGCCTAAGGTTATGAGCCGCCCCCAATGGGCATCAGGATTACGAAGGGCTAATCTATCAATATGACCTGCAGCCTTTTCAGGGGTCTGTGAAAGTGTGTTCACCCAGAGCCTTGCTCCCATTAATGCAATTTCAGATGAACCTTCTTTAATATATTCTTCTGTGCGGGCCTTTACTTCAAAAGCGATGGGCTGCATCCAGCTATATGATTTGGCACGAAGGCTTAATAAGGTGGTCCTAAAAAACTGGACAGTCTGTTAAGGTGTATCCAAACGTAAATTTGGAGACATTATAATGACTAAAAGACGCACCCTTACGACAGCCTTTAAGAAGAAGGTAGCACTTTCCGCTTTGCGCGGAGATC
>JADGEY010000300.1 GCA_016744185.1 Emcibacteraceae bacterium
ACACACACACACACACACACACACACACACACACACACACACACACACACACACACACACACACACACACACACACGGGACACGGGACACTACTCTACGATGCAATAACGTAGTTTGATTACGCAATCGCTACTATTACGCAATCGCTACTATTACGCAATACCTGGGCTGGGTTGGCGGGGTCCGGAAAATTCCGAGGCTGGTCATCTTTGGAAGAAAACGGACAACTGCGAGAAATTAACGTGGAATTGGTGTGAAAAAAAGCACGTGAAATGTACGTGAAATTTATAGGAAATTATAGAAAAGCTAATGATATATAAATGAGGAAATAATGTGCAATTAACATAGAAATGAATGCCAAATTATAGCAAAATTAATGTTGAATTAATTACTGTGAAATCTACGTGAAATCAAATAATTAATGTTTGAAATCTACGTGAAATCTACGTGAAATTGAAATCTACGTCCTAATGAAATCTACACGCTAGCCAACATTAGCGATTTGCAGGAGTTCAAGGCAGTCCTAAACTCGAGGAGTTCCTTGGCGACGCCTGGATCCGTAGAGGTGCCTGGATGAGGAGTGGTGCCTGGATGGGCGGCGGCCTCTTCGGCGCAATTGACCAGCCTCAGTTGAATCAACGAGTCGGCCTCTTCCTCTTCACCGCCGCCGCCGACGCCATCTTTGACGTGGTTCAAGTGGTCCGGCTTCAAAGAGATCACGTCTCGACACCTCAAGGT
>JADGEY010000301.1 GCA_016744185.1 Emcibacteraceae bacterium
GAGTTGTACAAGTTGGAGAATTATTATTATATTACAATCATATCTCCTTCCATCATTATCATTATTATCATCATCATCATCACCATCATCTTCATTATCATCATCATCAACATCACCATCATCTTCATTATCATCATCATCATCATCATCATCATCATCATCATCATCATCATCATCTTCACCATCATCTTCATCATCTTCATTATCATCTTCATTATCATCATCATCAACATGACCATCATCAACATCATCATCATCATCATCATCTTCACCATCATCTTCATCATCTTCATTATCATTTTCATTATCATCATCATCATCACAATCATCTACATCATCATCATCATCATCATCATCATCATCATCATCATCACCATCATCTTCATTATCATCATCATCATCACCATCATCTTCATCATCAAAAGCATAATCATTATAGTGATAATGTCTTCAAACTAAAACTACTTTTCCATTTCGAAACAGCTTTGTTCAACTTGATTGGGATATCTGTGTTTGGCGCTCGTTTTCAAGGTTACTTTAACGACAAGGAAGAGTCTTGGCACGACGTCGGACAACTATCCTGGGCATTTGATCTGGCCATCGCGCAGACCATCGGTAGCACTATGGCAATGTGTTCTCAAGCTTTAGAGTTGTTTGTGTACTATAGGATTAATAATGGAGATCGGGGCTTCTGAGATGATGATGAGAATTCGTGTATAGCTCACTCTCTATCTATC
>JADGEY010000302.1:0-295 GCA_016744185.1 Emcibacteraceae bacterium
GTGTTGCGTTGCTGGTGTATTCTACTATATCACTACATGCCATCCCAGCTCATGAGCATGCATACGCAATATTGCACGCACGGCGTACGCGCATACACGCATATACACACGTACGCAGGCATGCACGCACGCACACACTCACACACATATCCTAAATAGGACAATATTCTTGTACTTATGAACGGTCACTTTTTACGCTAGTTTATGTGCGTGGTTGTGTGTGCGTGTGTGCGTGTGTGGGTGTGTGTGAGTGTGCGTGTGTGTGTGTGTGTGTGTGTGTGTGTGTGTGTGTGTC
>JADGEY010000302.1:304-736 GCA_016744185.1 Emcibacteraceae bacterium
CCCTAACCTTCCAAACATCGCCCTAATTCTGCCCTAACCCTCCCAAATTCAGCCCCAACCCCTCCCAAACCCAGCACCATCCTCTCCCAAACTAGGTCCTACCCCATCCCAAACCCAGCCCCATCCTCTACCAAACTCCGACCTATCCCCTCCCCCCGCGTATCCAGGAGGAACTATTCGAGAAGGCCCAGCACGAGATCCTGGACGAGGTGGTCAGTTTATCCCAGGTGTCCGCGATGCACTGGGAGACATTATTCAAGGAGAATCTACTCAGAGACCTCTCAGACTATGTGGTGGACGATATCTACATCACTGCATCCAGGGCTAAATCTGTAGGGTTGGTGTGTGAGCGCACGTGTGTGTGTGTGTGTGTGTGTGTGTGTGTGTGTGTGTGTGTGTGTGTGTGTGTGTGTGTGTGTGTGTGTGTGTGTG